>CANHUK010000423.1 GCA_947463755.1 Chitinophagaceae bacterium | reverse complement strand
TGACATTCAGGCGCCTGTGTCCAGCACCGATGGCCCTTCAAATCAATAAACATGATGAAATTCTACTCGCACATCTTGTGGAGCATGCTGCCCGCATTTTTGCTGATGACACTTCAATCAGTAGGTCAGACGATCACCTCAGACCTGGGTACGACGATCTGTAAGGGACAGACTGTGGTGATCACGGCAGATGGTTATTATGATTGGGAGATCAGTACCGACGGAGGAACGAATTGGACTAATATCGGTTCAGGTGAAAGTTACGCTTCCGCGAATATTGCCAACGGCAGTAAGTTTCGGACAAAATCATACGACTACATGTCATACCCACCTGTAGAATCGATTTCAAATATTCTCACATTTACCGTAACCGGTGATCGTGCGGGCAACAACACCATTTCCACACCATCCAGGGGGAGCATTTCTCTGAATGGTACAGATCAAGGTTATTTGATGACGCCGGGGTTCGCCGTCAACACCGATGCATTCACATTTGAAGCCTGGTTCAAACTGAATGAGGCACCTTATGGAAATAACATGTTCGCAATTCTTGGCGCAGGAAATAATTTCAGAGCGATGAGTGTCATGGTCGCAAGCCCAACCACCATCAAATACGATTCCTGGGGATATGCTTCGCAGGATTTCTCGGTGCCCAAAATGGAAGTCAATAGATGGTACCACCTGGTCATGGTCAGGGATGCATCGCGCAATCTTACCGTCTTCCTTAATGGCACAAGAAGTTCAACCGGTATCTTCAACAATACGTCCGATATGACCAACAACACCGGTCTGATCCGATACATTGGTCTGAACGCGGGTGGCCATAGGTACAATGGACAGCTCTCAAACCTTCGCCTCGTAACGGGTACCGCCCTGTACGACCCCACCCAGTCCAGCATCACCGTTCCGACCGCGCCCCTCACCAGCGTCACCAATACCAAGATCCTCCTGCTCGCCAACAGCGCCGCCACCGTGGCCACGGATGCCAGCGCCACGCAAACTTTGTCGACAGATGGCACCGCCCCCGGCTGGGTAGCCAACAGTCCCTTCCGGGAAACGATCTCCGCCAACCGGACCGTCAGCAATTCCGTGGGCGGTGGCACCTGGTCAAGCAGCAATACCTCCGTGGCCACAGTAAATGCATCCGGGGTCATCACCCCCGTCGCCAACGGCAATGCCAACATCACCTATACCATCAGCTCCGGCGGATGCACCAGCACGGATGTCACACCCCTGACCGTGGCCATGCCATGCGCCACCAACACCTGGAGCGGCGGCACCGGTAACTGGTCGGTCGCCGGCAACTGGAGCTGCGGCAGCGTGCCGGACGGATCCACTGACATCTCCATCCCTTCCGGCACACCCACCCTGGATGACAACTTTACCATCCCCTCCGGAAAAACGCTCACCCTCAGCGGAACCGGCAGCCTGATCATCGCCGCCGGAAAAACCCTGACGATCGCCGGCACCGCAAACTTCGGCGGAAGATCGGTCACCCTGAGATCCACGACTGCCGGCGACGCAGCCATCGGTCAGGTGACCGGCACCCTCAGCAATGCGACACAAGTGACGGTAGAGCGTTATATCGGTACCAACAAACGCGCCTGGAGGCTGCTGTCCATCCCCGTCTCCGGCAGCCGGACACTTCGCGAACAATGGGCGGGTGTGGCCGCCAACGCAGCGGCGCCGACCGGAGAATCCGCGGGCAGCGGAACCCTCCTCACCGGACATTTTCTGGCCAACGGATCCGCCGCCACCACCGCCGGTTTCGACTGGTACACCGGACTAACGACTACCAGCACCTCTTCCATCCGGTTCTATTCGCATAACGGCACCACCGGAACCTTCTCCAGTGCCGGCAACACACCGGCCGTCAATTCCGTACCTTCAAAACAGGGCTACATGCTGTTCATTCGCGGCGACCGGACCGTGACCACCGGCAACGGTACCACCACGCTCAAACCCATAGGTACCCTGGCCAGCGGTACGCAGAACATCACCATCAGTCAGGCCTATGAAGTAGTGGGCAATCCCTTCGCCGCTGCCATTGACGCCGACCTCGTCTACCAGAACAGTGGCAACAACGCCGTCATCAACCGCAATTTCTGGGTATGGGACGCCACCCTCGGAACAGCCGGCGGCTACCGCGCCATCAGCTACAGCGGATCGGTGTACAATGTAAGCGGAGGAGGAACAGCTACAAACTTCCTAAAGATCAGATCCGGCCAGGCATTCTTCGTGGAGAAAAACAATGGTGGTAACCTGACCATTCAGGAAAGCAACAAGACCGACGGAAGTACAGCAGCCGTCGTGCTCGGAGGCGGATCCACCACGGCCTCCCATCCCCAGATGAACATCTCCCTGACCGATGGTACCGGAAAGATGACGGATGGTATCACCCTGCGATTCGGTGCCAACTATAAACACACAGCGGACGAAGTTTTCGATGTGCCAAAAATGAACAACTTCAACGAAAACCTGTCCCTGGTAAGATCCGGCAGATACCTTTCGATCGAAAGCCGTCCCCTGCCGACCACTGCTGATACCGCATGGCTGGCCGTATGGAATCTGCCGGCAGGCCTGCATAAACTGGTCATCAATACCTCAGATCTAAGTTTGGCGAGCCTGCACCCTGCCCTTAGGGATGCCTACACCGGCGCCACCCTGCCCATCACCGACGGACAGCCTGCTGAACATACCTTCGAGATCAATGCGGATACCGCCTCCAGGAACCTGAACCGATTCATGATCGTCTTTTCGCCGGTAGCCACCCATCCGGTCGAAGTACTCGGAATATCAGCCACGCCCCGGCCGACGGGCATTGGCATCAACTGGAAGGTCAGCCAGCCCGGCAGGCTCCTGTACAGCGAACTTCAGGGAAGCCGCGATGGTGTGAATTTCCGATCGCTTACCGCCATCTCAGGCGGGATGTTGGAGCCAGACGGGTCATACGCCTGGCTCGACAGGAATCCGGCAGTCGGTATCAACCGGTACCGAGTACG
>CANHUK010000422.1 GCA_947463755.1 Chitinophagaceae bacterium | reverse complement strand
TGCCCCTGTCGGCCCTTGACGGGACGGATTTCTTCACCGAAGAGATCTTCGAAGCACTCCGTGCCGGGGAGGCCGATATCGCCGTGCATTCGTTGAAAGATATGAGTGCGCCACATTTTTTCAGTCACGCTGCCTTTGCGGTGGTCGATCGCGAGGATGTCCGGGACATAGCGCTTTTTCATCCGTCCATCCATGATAAGTTGCGCCGCGGGGATCGGATCATCATCGGCACCTGTTCGCCACGCCGGGAGCGCATGGCCACGGAATTCCTCCGTCAGGCGCTTCCTTCCGATGGTCGCCCGGTGGATATCGAAGTGCGTCCGATCCGGGGGAATGTGGAAGGTCGCTTACAGCAGTTGCACGACGGGGTTTTTGATGCTACGATCCTGGCGACGGCCGGACTGATCCGGTTGTTGCGTTCGGATAACGGACTGATATCCGGACTGCTGGCGGACAAACCCCGGATGGTGCTGCCGCTGGTGGAATGCATCCCGGCTCCCTGCCAGGGGGCGATCGTGGCCGAGGCGGATCCTGCCCGGCCGGAGATGCAGCGTTTGTTGCAGGCCATCAACGATGGAGGATTATTCGCCGATGCCGTAGCCGAAAAACGGATGGCCTGGGGATATGGAACCGGTTGTCTGCAGAAGTTTGGGGTGGTGACACTGCGCAATGCGCATGGTGTCTGTCAGTATGCCGCAGGTGAAGACCAGCACGGACAAGCGTTTTCCCATTGGTCGGGACTTCCGGATGCTCCGGCTGCCGACGATGTCTGGTTTTCATCGACGGATCACATGAGATCATTTTTCAGGTATGGGTCGACGGAAGAATCGTTGCAGACGACGGCACCGGTGGTGTTCATCGCCAATTACAAGGCCCTGAACGAACCCGGTGTGCGGGGAATGCTCGAAGGGCGCCGAGTCTGGGTATCGGGTACCCGCACCTGGCTGGAGCTTTCCCGCATGGGCATTTGGGTGGAGGGCAGTGCCGATGCGCTGGGCATCGCGCAGCTGCAGCCGCTCTGGTCTTCTCCGCTGATCGGCATCCGTCGGGAAGATGTGTGTATGCTCACACACGCGGAGGCCGCCGTTCGCCGACGTGCACGCGGAGAGCTGGCCGTGGCGCCCTATCGACTCGAACCAGTGATGGATGCAGCGGTGGCTGCGGCCTTGATCGGTGCCACGCATATCTTCTGGAGCAGCTTCGCGCAGTTTGAGCATTACGGGCAATTTGTCAGGTCGGATGTCACCCATGCCTGTCCGGGCGGGGAGACTGCCGATCGATTGCTGGAAGCCGGCATTCGACCGGTCATCTTTCCGACCCTCAAATCCTTTATCGCATGGAAACAGCAGCATCATATCTGACACGGCGCCGATACCGGACGAGCCGCCATATGCGCGGGCTCTGTGCGGAAGTAAGGTTGCATACACAAGGATTCATACAACCTCTTTTTGTGGACGAGGCGCTCACATCGCCGAGGCCTGCCGCAGGGCTGCCCGGCGTGATGATCGATACGCCGGATAGCATCATGGAGACGGTGTCCAGTGATCTGGTAGCCGGCGTGGAGAAGTTCCTGATTTTTCCGATCCCATCTAAGTCAATGGATGGTGGATTTGATTTCAGATTTGCGTCCTCCGTCATATCCGGTTTGCGTACAGCTTTTGGAGATGAGATCTGGCTGGCAGCGGACGTCTGTCTCTGTTCTTATACATCGCATGGTCACTGTGGAATACTCAACGAAGACGGATCCCGGCTGATGAATGCGGAAACCGTGCGGGTGCTGGCAGACTATGCATCCGTACTGGCCCATGCGGGTGTGGATTGCATCGCACCGAGTGATATGACGGACGGCAGGGTCGCGGCCATTCGCCGGCGATTGGATGCCGAAGGGTATGATCATGTATCCATCATGAGTTACGCCGCGAAGTTTGCTTCACAATTTTATGGGCCGTTCCGCGATGCCTGTCACTCTGCTCCCGTGGGGGCAGGATTGCGCGACCGACGGACCTATCAGATATCTCCGTTGCATGGCGGAGATGCGGTGGATACGGCTCTTCGGGACCTGTCAGAGGGGGCAGATATCCTGATGGTAAAACCGGCGGCCTTGTACACAGATATCATTGCTTCGATCCGGCGTGAAACCCTTGCCCCGATCGCGGCCTATCATGTCAGCGGTGAATATGCCGCACTGGAGGGATTGGTACGTGAGGGCTTGGCCGATCGGCCGGCCGCTCACCTGGAAGTGTGGACGGCTTTGCAGCGCAGCGGAGCTGGCATCATCATTACATATGCCGCGCGACATGCAAAGGCATGGATCGAAAACCACATCCCATGAGTCAGACGAACGTCGATGCGATGTCAGATCAAACACTAACGGTTACGGGTAACCGATTATATCCGGTATTCCTGAAGCTGGAGCAGATGCGCGTGCTCCTGGTGGGTGGTGGTAATGTCGCGGAGGAGAAATTGTTATCGCTGCTCGGCAATGCTCCGGATACGAAGATAACGGTGGTGGCGCCGCTGGTGCGACCGGCCGTGCATGCCCTGCTGGAGCGGTATCCTCAGTGCCGGCTGATCGAACGGGCCTTTGAGTTATCGGATCTGGATGAAGCAGATCTGGTGGTGATGACAACGGACAATCCCGCCTTGCATCGCGAGATCCGGGAAGAAGCACGTGCGCGAAGGCTGCTGGTGAATGTGGCGGATACGCCGGATCTCTGTGATTTTTACCTGGGCAGCATTGTTAGGAAGGGAGACTTGAAGATTGCTATCTCGACGAACGGGAAATCTCCCACGGCGGCGAAGCGTTTGCGTGAGATGCTGACGGAGGCCTTGCCGGATGAGCTGGATGCCGTGTTGCAGAATCTCAACCGGATCCGTGATGGGATCCGCGGGGATTTTTCGGAGAAGGTGCGTCGGATGAACGAGATCACGCAGGCGATGGTGGCGGAGGAGGCTACCGGCCGTCGTCGCTGGGATCGTATTGCGCGGAACATTTCGCTGGCGTTCATATTC
>CANHUK010000421.1 GCA_947463755.1 Chitinophagaceae bacterium | reverse complement strand
GATTTCTGATCGGCGAAGCGGACGACCGGAACGATCAGTCCGTCCGGCAGGGCGATGGCGCTTCCGATATGCACGTGGCTGTATGTGCGAATGAAATCGCCCATCCAGCTGCTGTTGACGGCAGGGTGTTTGCGGAGCGACATGGCTGCGGCCTTGATGAGCATATCCTGGAAGGAGATCTTCACCGGGCTCACCTCGTTCATCTGGGTGCGGGCGGCCATGGCGTTGTCCATGTTGATCTCCATCGTCAGGAAGAAATGCGGGGCGCTGTACAAGCTTTCGCTGAGCCTGCGGGCGATCACCTTGCGCATCTGCGTGTTTGGCGTATCCACATAGCCTTCCTGTCCACTGACCACTGCAACGGGTGCTGCTGCCGGAGCGGCGGCCACTGCAGGTGCTGGCGTTGGCGCGACGGCCGGAGCCGCTGCGGGGACAAACCCGTCGACATCCCGTCGAACGATCCGGCCACCATCACCGGAACCGGCCACCTGACGGATATCGATGCCTTTCTCTGCCGCAAGTTTGCGGGCGAGGGGAGATGCTTTCAGTCGTCCGTTATCATCCGTTGAAACAGCGCCGGATGTAATAGCTGCGGGTGCAGCAGCAACAGCTGGCGTGGATGCGGGTGCAGCGGCCGGGGCGGTTGTTCCGGCGGACGCCGCCGGGGCATCCAGGGATGCCAGCAAACCGCTGATGTCGGTGCCTTCCTTACCAATGATAGCGATGACGCTGTTCACCTTGGCGGCCTCTCCCTCAGGCACACCGATGTGCAGCAGGGTGCCCTCGGTATATCCAACCACTTCCATGGTCGCCTTATCGGTTTCAACATCGGCGAGGTTGTCGTCGCTTTTGACCTTGTCACCTACCTTTTTATTCCACTGCACGATCTTACCCTCGGTCATCGTATCGCTGAGCAGCGGCATCCGGATGACCGTGACACCCAGTTGTTCGGGGGTGACGGTCGGGACGGAGGCGGCGGGTGCTGCAGCAACGGGAGCAGGTGCAGCAGCGGGGGCAGTCGCCGCAGGTGCTGCAGGGGCACCCAGGAGACCGGAGATATCCTCTCCCTCTTTGCCGATGATGGCGATGATGTCGTTGACCTTTGCGGCATTGCCTTCTTCTACCCCGACATAAAGCAGGGTACCTTCAGCATAGCCCACGACTTCCATCGTGGCCTTGTCGGTTTCGACATCAGCCAGGCAGTCGTCACTTTTTACCTTATCGCCCACTTTCTTATTCCACTTGACGATCTTTCCTTCGGTCATTGTATCGCTGAGGAGTGGCATCCTTATCACTTCGGCCATGGCGGGAAGGGTATGTTTGGTTCAGTATTCTTTGATAATGATGGCCGAAATTACGGCAAAAGCGCAAAACCTGAAAGACTTGTTGCATCATGAAGCGTCATGACGGCGGTCATATGCGGCCTTCTATTCTACATCCAGCCCGAGCCGTTCACGCAGTTCCCTGACCAGCGGGTATTCCGACACCATCAGGGCATACTGTTCCTTGCGATTCAACGGACGATCTACCGGTTCCTCGGACACTGCGCTGGTGTCCAGGATGACCTGGTAAGTGATGTATCGGTTATTGAAGAATCGGTGCAGATGTTCGATCAGTCCGCTGCGTTCCTGTTCGATGAAACGCTGCTGGAGGACGGTCTCCGTAAAGATGTCGAAGTTATTTTCTCCTGTGATCTCCCATCTCGCCATTTTCAGGTTGCTGGCGGTCGTATGGCTTTTCTGCTCTGTGAGCATGTCGATATACCCTTCCCAGGCCTGCTTGAGCAGCGGTTCGCTCAGCGATGTGCCGGTCGATTGCTGATTGGCCTGCGAACGGGCCTGCATTTCCTGGCGGATCTTTTGGAGGGTACCCATGGCCGGACGGGTAGCCGGTTTTGTTTCTGCCGGCGGAGCTGATGGGGCAGCCACCTTGGGTATCGGGCTGGTGGCCTTTGCTTCCGGCACTGCCGGTGGGGGCGTCGTGGTGGCGGCCGCTGTGGAGGGCTTTGGGGTTTCGATGATCAGACGGGCCCCATTCCCTGCGTGCTGCGAAGCGGCGACGGGTGCAGAACCTGTCGGTTCTTTGACTTCGAGGGGGGCTATCTTGCGGAATCTGACAGGGCGGATAGCGTCAGTCGTTTTTTTTTGAACCATGCCCGATCCTTCGGCACTCCATTCTACGGCCTGCGCCAGGTACGTGAGTCGGATGAAGGCCATTTCGGTATGCAGTTTCTTATTCCGCGCGGGTTTGTAGCCCTCGATGGCTGAACTGAGGATGTTGACGGCACCGATCAGCCAGGCCATGGGCGTGGCGGATGCCACGGCGGCGTACCGCTCCTTGAAACTGTCCACGACCTCCAAAAGCGAGAGGCTGCGAGGGTCGCGGCATACCATGAGGTTGCGGAAGAAGCCGGCGAGTTCGTTCAGGAGCATCTCCCCGTCGAAACCGCGTTTGTTGATCTCGTCGAGCAGCAGCAGGGAGCCTGCCAGGTCCTGCTGACGCATGTGGTCGATGAAGCGGAAGAAATAATCCTCGTCGAGGATGTTCAGGTGTTCCAGGGTATTGGCATAGGTCAGCGACCCGCCCGTGAAACTTACGATCTTGTCGAGTGTACTGAGTGCATCCCGCATACAGCCTTCGCTCTTTTGTGCGATGACCTGGAGGGCGGCTTTTTCAGCGGTGATGTGTTCCTTGGTGACGATCTCATCCAGATGTTCGACCGTATCAGCATCCGTGATCCGCTTGAAATCGAAGATCTGGCAACGGGAGAGGATGGTCGGGAGGATCTTATGCTTTTCGGTCGTCGCCAGGATGAAGATGGCGTAGGGTGGGGGTTCTTCCAGGGTCTTCAGGAAGGCGTTGAAGGCCGCCTGCGAGAGCATGTGCACCTCATCGATGATATATACTTTATATCTGCCTGCCTGGGGCATGAACCGCACCTGGTCGGTCAGGTCGCGGATATCATCGACCGAGTTATTACTGGCAGCATCAAGTTCATGGATGTTCAGCGAGGCG
>CANHUK010000420.1 GCA_947463755.1 Chitinophagaceae bacterium | reverse complement strand
TATGGTTTCGATAGCCCCTTTCTGACTGCGGTGGTCGAATTTCCGAAACACACAATGATCAGGGTGTCTCCTTTGGTCTTCATGCCAAGCACGATGGCAGGAAGGCCCGTCATCAGCAGCCCTGTGGTCATCCAGCGGCGCAGGGTGTGGATCATGACATCATAAATGGGGCAGTCGAAGTTGGCTGCGCAATAATGCCGCGATCCACGAGGCGCTGCTTGATCCTGAACATCCAGTTCCTGGCCAGGTCCGGCAGGATGACCTCCATAAGATCTGCACTGAATGCGGATTGCAGCGCCATGGCACGAGCGATGTCCTTGCTGCTGCCCGCTTCATATAACGCCTTCAGGCTGCGAATGAACAGGACGCCGCCGCCTGTCACGACCCCGTCTGCACCCATCAGCAGACTGGCATCGTACACAGATTCATCCCCTTGCATGATCGTGCCCGGGCGGGATGCCTGATCGGGGTATCGTCGCAAGAGTTCCGAAACAATGCCGAACTGACAGGAAGAGTCCTTAACGCCGCTGACACCCGGCAACTGCAGGATCCGGTCGATCGTGTTCGCATCCGCCAGATTGCCGGTGGAGC
Organism: Chitinophagaceae bacterium; assembly: GCA_947463755.1. GTDB lineage: Bacteria > Bacteroidota > Bacteroidia > Chitinophagales > Chitinophagaceae > Pollutibacter. The sequence goes on along the minus strand of CANHUK010000420.1, from coordinate 2,429 downwards.
CCGGAGCGTTGTAGTACACGAGCGGAATGTCTGAGGATTCAGACACAGCCTGCACGTGATGTAACAGACTTTGTGGATCTGGAAACTTGTAATAGAACGGAGAGGTGCAGACCAGGTAGTCCGGGCGGAGGGCAGCTGCTCTTCGGGCATACTGAATGGTCCGTTTGGTGGATGCACCGGATACCGTGACCAACAACGGGATCCTCCCAACAATATGACCCGCCGCCACATCCATCGCCTCCTCGCGGACATCATCCGAAAGGGCGGCACCTTCTCCCATGGCTCCGAGGATCATCAACCCGTCGGCCCCTTCATTGATACAGTAGTCAATGAGCGAACGAAAGGAGGCGGCATCCAGGGCCTCACCCTCCGTCAATGGTGTCGGCACTGCGACCACCACGCCCCGGAGTCGGGCATTTTCTTTTCTGTTTTCCATGTGTCGTATTCAATCCGGAGATTAAGATAGGACATATGTACGACATATATCGCAAAAGCTCAGATCTTTTCGAAGAAATACCACAGATGGCTTTCCATCTTGTGCATGAAACCCGTTGGAGTTCCTTGCTTGAGTTCCTCGATAAGGTCCCAGTGTGTCGCAATCTTTCCGGGTTGATTGATGCGGGGTTTCTGCAGGATGACGCTGTCCACGAAATCGAAGATGGGCATGAGCATCCGCTGAAAACGTATGATCGTTTCATTGCCCGACATCTGATAAAGGGCAGAGTGGAAATCCACGTCCAGTTTGAGGAGATCGATCCTGTCGGTCGTTACATCTTCCGTACGGGCAATTCCTTCCAGTTTTTCGATGAACTCCGGGGTCTTCCTGCGGAACAGGATGTGGGCCAATCCTAATTCCACCACCAGCCGCATTTCAAAGATATCCTTCATCGTGTCTCCATCCAGTAACCTCGGGTCCATCACCCGCTGTATGTTGCGCAGTACGTCAGGTCTCTTGATGACCATGCCCCGGTTTCGCCTCGATTCGATGATGCCCAGCATCTTGAAGCGGGATATGGCCTCCCGAACGGCTGTCCGGCTTACGCCCAGGGCCTTGGCAATCTCCATCTCTTTGGGAAGCGGGTCTCCCGGGTTGAACTCCTCATTCCGGAGATATTCCTGTAAGCGAAGTTCGATCTTGTCTACCTGGGATAGATGTTCGATCGGCCTGAGTCTGGTTAGCGGCATTATTAATCGGTTTAGTACTTCGTTCCGGGCACAAAATTGGGTCGATTTTTTTGAAAAATTGGTTCGTATTCCAAAATTTCCTTAAAATTGTCATATGTACGACATATTAGTAACCTGCATCAACAACAACCATCAGCTATGAAAAGAATGTTATGCTTGTGTTTGCTTGCATTGTCCTGGGCCGGTTCGGTCATGGCCCAGACAGGCAAGATCGCTGGAAAGGTCTCGGCCGAGGACGGGGCACCGCTGGCCGGTGTGACGGTGGCCGTGAAAGGTGGAGGGCAGACGGTTCAGACGGCCAATGACGGCAGTTTTTCGATCGATGCATCCAAAACTGACCTGCTGGTATTCACCATGGTTGGCTACCAGTCCCGTGAAGTGCCGGCCGGTGCTTCTGCCAATCTTCAGGTTACGATGGTGCCTGACAATGCGAGGTTGAACGAGGTCGTCGTCGTGGGTTATGGCACCCAGTCGCGTCGCAATGTTACCAGTGCCATCTCGAAACTCGATGCGCAGGTGCTGGCCTCCACACCCCGTGCGAACGTTGGCACCGCATTACAGGGAACGGTCTCTGGCCTGCAGGTGGTCAACGCCACGGGCAGTCCGGGTGCCACTCCGCTCATTGTGTTACGTGGCGGGGCTTCTATTAATAGTCCGGGTGCCCCGCTGGTCGTGGTCGACGGGATCATTCGTGCCTTTAACGACATTGCTGCTCAGGACATTGCCAGCATCGAACTTCTCAAGGATGCTGCAGCTACCGCCATTTATGGCGCTCGGGCCAACAACGGTGTCATCCTCATCACCACCAAGCAAGGAAAAGTTGGTACCGCTCAGGTTACCTATAAATATGCGGGTGGTTACAACCGCAACCGCGAGGGGTATCAATTCATGAACGCCCGGGATTTCATCTACTATAACCGCCTCGGTAATCTCAATTCCGGCAGGACGCTGGCCCAGGTGAATTCTACCCCTGGGTACGGATTCCTGACCACCCCCGCATATCTGGCGACCTTTGACATCCGTCCCTTTACCACAGCGGATGCCCATTTGCTGAGTAAGGGCTGGGACACGGTGGGTGATCCTTATGGTGGATCGATCCTCTTCAAGGATCACAGCGGTGAAGTTGAAGACCTTTTATTCCGCAATACCCGCACCAATGACCACTATGTGAATGTGGCGGGTGGCAATGACCGCGGTAAATATTACGCGAGTTTTGATTACTACGATGAGGATGGTGTGATCGT
>CANHUK010000419.1 GCA_947463755.1 Chitinophagaceae bacterium | reverse complement strand
GCACGGTCCTCCCGCAGTTTGTAGAGTTTCATCCGCCGCTCCAGGGAAATGCTGCCCAGTTCCCGGTGGTAGTCTCTCAGTTGCTCCAGTTCCAGCGGTTTGCCTTCCTTACGGCGTGAAAGCGAGAAGACCTTGTTGATAGTTCCCCCGGAGCCGATGGCCCGGACATCTTTCAATCCACGCGTCTGCTCTTTCAGATAGTCCTTCATCTCCTCCCATTTCGCGGGTCCAACCATTCCTTTCAGCAGCCGGATGGTACCGATGTCGAAGGAACGCTTCGCCTGCAGCCGGCCATTATTGAAGAGTGTCAGTTCTGTGCTGCCGCCACCGACATCGATGTACAGGTAGGAGCCGGACTTCCCGAATGTTTCGGCGATGTGGTTTTCATAGATCAGCGCAGCTTCCTTTTCGCCGCTGACGACCTCCACGTCGATGCCTGTTTCACGGCGGGCCCTGTCGAGGATCTCGGCCGTATTGCGGGCATCACGCATCGCGGAGGTGGCGCATGCCGTGAAATGTTCCACGCCGTAAGCATTCAACAGATGCCGGTATGATTTGAGGGTTTCGATCAGCATGTCGGCACGGGCCTCAGAGATGATACCTGACTCGAACACGTCGAAACCCAGGCGCAGTGGTACCCTGACAAGGTTCAGTTTTACAAATTCAGGTGCGCCGTCATCTCCGTCTTTGACTTCGTTGATGAGAAGACGCGCCGCATTGCTTCCGATATCGATCGCTGCCAGTAGCAAGATTCAGGTGATTTCGGCCGCGAATATACTGCTTCGGACCGAGGCGTTCATCTCAAACCGTCGATTTGTCCCCAGGTTGCGTCCCGGGCTTCCGATTCGACAGATATTTATGGATCTGACGCTGCGAACGCACTTTGCGTCCCCGCTCTATGACGTACTGATTGCCCAGTGCGTCATCCAGGATCCGCGCCTTTACATTATCCCTCAGCTGGATGTCGATCATCTGCCGGATCTCTGAGGCTATGTCCGGATCCTCGATGCGCACCGCCACCTCCACGCGGTGGTCCAGGTTCCGGACCATCCAGTCGGAGGAGGAGATGAGTACAATATCCTCTCCACCCTGATGAAAGATCATGACCCGGGCATGTTCAAGGTATTCGTCGACGATGCTCACCGCCCGGACGGGAACTGGATAGGCCTTCTGCTCTGTTCGCATGCAGTGGATGCCCCGTATGATCAGTCGGAGCGCGACGCCTGCCAGCCCGGCTTCGTGAAGCCGGGAGATGAGCTCTCCGTCGGACAGCGCATTGAGCTTCAACGTAATGGACGCCGGTCTGCCGGCTTTCGCCTCAACGATCTCGCGGTCGATCATCGCCAGCAGGCGGCTGCGCATGTGCACAGGGCTCACCATCAGCTGCTCGCAGGCCTTCAGCAGTTCCATGCCCTCACCGGGCTTTTCAAGGTATTTGAATACCCGCTCCAGGTCCGCCATCACCGGCCTCCGCGCAGTCAGCAGGAAATGATCGCCATACACCTTTGCCGTTTGTTCGTTGAGGTTGCCGGTACCGATGAATCCGTAGTGTACATGGCCCTTCCCCGATTTCTTGCGGATCAGGCAGATCTTGGCATGCACCTTCATGTTCGGCACACCGACCAGCACCTGAACGCCTTCCTCCTCCAGGATCCGCTTCCATGCCAGGTTGTTCTCTTCGTCAAAACGTGCGCGCAGTTCAAGCACCACCACCACCTTCTTGCCGTGTCGCGCCGCATTGATCAGGGCGTTGACGATCCTCGAATTACGGGCCAGCCGATAGGCTGTGATGCGGATCGAGCGTACGTCCGGGTCTATGGCCGCTTCACGCAACAGGTCGATCAGCGGATTGAACGAATGATAGGGGGGATGCAACATCACGTCCTTCCGGAGGATGATGTCCGTCACCCGGGCGTCCGCCGGAATGTCGGGGTGCTGCAACGGGGTAGGTCTTGTCACTTTCCCGGGAAAGACAGCCGATGGGAAGTCCATGAATTGCCGGAAATTATGTATGCGACCACCGGGGATCAGGTGGTCCTTTCTGGCCAGACCCATCCGACGGATCAGATACCGCAATAGTTCCGGGTCGATCTCCCGGTCATAAATGAAGCGGACGGGCTTTCCCTTCCGGCGACTTTTGACCGCCTTCTCTATGCGATCTGTGTAAGAGGTCGTTTCATCATAGTCGATGTCGAACTCCGCATCCTTTGTGACTTTTATGATATGGGCCGAAAACCGGTCGTAGCGGAAGAAACGGAAGATCCTCGGGAGTCCGTGACGGATGATGTCCTCCAGCAGGATGATGGCATGCTGGCCTTTCTTCCCTGCCGGGATCTGTACAAATCTGGGGAGTACCTGTGTGGGGACTTCGATCAGCGAAAACCGGCGTTTGACGGTTCGGTCGCTGTGTGACATGACCACTGCGAGGTAGATGGATTTTTCCCGCAGATAAGGGAAGTCAGGGATGTCTTCGATCATGAGCGGGATGACATTCGGCCGGACTTGCTCGTCGAAGTACCTGTCAACGAATTCGCGCTGGGTTCGGTTCAGTTCTGTTTCCCGCACCAGCTGAATGCCGACGCGCCGCATCTCCTCCAGGATCTCCTCCCAAACGCGAGAGAATTCCTGCTGCTGTTCAAGGACGATCTCCTGAATGGCGTCCAGTATGCGCTGAGGAGACTCCTCCTGATGCATTCTGGCATTGTCTCCATAACGGATCATGCGGCGAAGTGCTGCTACCCTGACACGGAAGAATTCATCCAGATTATTGGAGAAGATCCCCAGGAATTTAATGCGTTCCTGCAGGGGGACCCCCGGGTCGGCTGCCTCCTGGAGCACGCGGGCATTGAAGGAAAGCCAGCTGATGTCTCGTGGTATGGTCGATGGCGGCAATATCTTCCTGTCGCGGGTGCGCCTCCGGGAACTCATAGGCAGTCGGAATGGTTCTGGTAAAATTATACCTCAGTCAACAATCCCAATATTAAGTTTTTGCATGCCTCATTGCATAGAAAGGTGCATCAGAGCGTC
>CANHUK010000418.1 GCA_947463755.1 Chitinophagaceae bacterium | reverse complement strand
GGTGGAAGATGGTGACACCGTGAATATCCCTGAAGGGGTCTTTACCATTGACGCGACCCTGTCCATGGAAGGTAAGAAGCGGGTGGTCATCCGCGGTGCCGGGATGGATAGGACGATCCTGAATTTCGCCGGCCAGGTCACCGGTGCGGAAGGATTACGGGTGTCGGCGGCGGAGCATATTACCATCGAAGATCTCACTGTTCGGGATGCAAAGGGTGACGCTGTCAAAACGATGAACGTACAAGGCATCACCTTCCGGAGGGTGCGCACCGACTGGAGCGGAAAACCCAAGTCGAGCAACGGTGCTTACGGGCTCTACCCGGTCAGATGCAGTGATGTATTGATCGAGGATTGTGTGGCCCGCGGCGCCTCGGATGCCGGCATTTATGTCGGACAGTCCAGGAATATCATTGTGCGGGGTTGCAAGGCCTTTGAGAATGTCGCCGGCATCGAGATAGAGAACTCCTCCCATGCCGATGTCTATAATAACGAGGCTTATAACAATACGGGCGGTATCCTCGTTTTTGATCTGCCCGATCTGCAGGTGAAGCGGGGCGGCTACACCCGGGTCTTCGACAACCTGGTGCGGGCCAACAACCTCGCCAATTTTGCCCCCAAGGGTAATATTGTTGGGAAGGTGCCACAAGGGACAGGGATCATCCTGCTGGCGGCCAATCACGTGGAGATCTTCCGCAACCGGATACACGAAAACAGGACCGTCGGCACCAGCATCAACAGTTATTACATCACTGAGAACAAGATCCGTGACAAATCCTACGATCCGTATCCGACGGCCATTTCGGTGCATGACAACGATTTTGTCAAAAAGCGCCGGAAAGCCACCATGCGTGGTCGCATGGGTAAGCTTTACCGGTTCAAACTAAAGTTCGGTCGAAACGTTCCGGACATCATTTTCGACGGCATCCTGGATGAGAAACGCAAACCTGTCAATGGAAACTATCCGGGTGAGGATCGCATCTGTATCTCAGGCAATCGCCAGGCGGGATTCGCCAATATTGATGCCGAACATGACTTCAAGAACATCAGCAGGGATGCGGCCCCATACACCTGTCTTCTGACCCCGCTGGCAGCTGTAATGCTTCCCGGAAAAAAGTGATGGATATGAGAGGACGTACCTGGAAGATCTCTGCATCATTGATTTGCGTGTGCCTGACGATATTGTCTGCCACCTTGAAGCGGGAACGCCCTCCACTTCAGAAACTATCCGAATATGGTTTTTTCACGGGTCAGTCTGCCGATCAGCAACCGGCGAATGGCACGATGGCCTATCGTCTGAACACGGCATTGTTTTCTGATAACGCTGAGAAACTCCGGTTCATCCGGCTTCCGGCCGGAGCCACTGTTCCCTATAATGACAGTGCCGTGCTGGATTTCCCGGTGGGAACGGCCATCGTCAAGACGTTTTATTATTCGCAGGACATGCGTCGTCCGGAGAAGGGTCGCAGGCTGATGGAAACCCGCGTCCTGCTTCGCGAAACCTCCGGCTGGAAGGCTCTGCCTTATGTTTGGAACGAAGACCAGACAGAGGCTTTGCTGGATGTTGCAGGTGTGACTCTCGAAGCATCTTATATTGATGCGGATGGCAAAAAGCGCAGGCATCCCTACTACGTGCCCAATATGAACCAGTGCAAGGGCTGCCATAATTATTCGGAAGTGTTGCGCCCGATCGGGCCCTCCGCCCGCCAATTGAGTGGTCCGTTGCAAAAGGGGGGGGCAGGACCTTCCCAGTTGGAAACCTGGGCTGCGCTGGGTTTTCTGACCGGTCTGCCAGCCGGTGAACACCGACCTGCGGCTATTGTCTGGAACGATCCATCCAGCGGAACATTGGAGCAACGGGCCAGGCTTTGGCTGGATATCAATTGTGCGCACTGTCATAATCCCCAGGGACCCGCCTCTACATCCGGACTTTTCCTCGGAGTGAATGAATCGGATCCCCTCCACCTGGGTATCCGGAAATCCCCCGTGGCGGCCGGTCGAGCCTCCGCAGGCCTGGCACATGACATCGAACCGGGCAGGCCCGAAGCCAGCATCCTGCTGCATCGGATGGAATCGACCGATCCGGGCGTCATGATGCCCGAACTGGGTCGCAGCCAGGCCGATCCGGCAGCCGTAGCCCTTATCCGCGAATGGATCCGCTCCATGCCACCTGCCCCCTGAACATTCCCGGCCAGTGGATTGTTATAAATCTTGATGTATCCATCACTCCACGCGGCATTTGATGAGGGTTCATCCACCCGCAGCCATCAGTTCCTCTGGTCGGTGGCGGCAGCACTCATTGTGCATGTCGCCGGTCTGATCGGTATGATCTGGGGAGATCCTGACTGGTTTGCTTCCAAGACCCCCCTCAACCTGCTGCTGATGTGGGGTCTGCTCATGCTGAACCAACCCAGGCGCGACTTGTCGTTCTGCCTCTTCATGTTGCTGAGTTTCGCCACCGGCATCTTTACAGAGATGATCGGTGTGCAGACAGGCATGCTTTTCGGACAATATGCCTATGGCGCCATCCTTGGCCCTTCCTGGAAGGGTGTTCCCTTCCTGATCGGGTTGAATTGGTTCGTGACGGTATTCATCGCCGCCGGAATGGCCCGAATGGTACTCGGGAGAATCATCCCGCGGGATCCATCCATACTTGATGGCCGGACCGGCCGATTCCTGCTGCTGCCACTGCTGGGCGCCGCCATCGCCACGGTATTTGACTGGATCATGGAGCCGGCTGCGGTGGGACTGGGCTTCTGGACCTGGGCGGGAGACGGATCCATCCCCATGCTCAACTATGTCTGCTGGTTCCTGATCAGCTGGCTTCTGCTCCTCGCCGGTATGATGATCGGCATCGAGGTCCGAAACCGCTTCTCCATCCCGCTACTGCTCATCCAATCCATTTTCTTCCTGATGCTGCGTTGGCTTTCCTGACCGCCAGCTCCTTTACACCGCTTCCTCCCTGCCTTTCACCGTAAGGTGTTCCAATTTTACATGACCTGCCCTGAAATGTGACGAATATCATAATTTCATT
>CANHUK010000417.1 GCA_947463755.1 Chitinophagaceae bacterium | reverse complement strand
TTCTTTCCCTTCACCTTGGCGATGACTTCCTCGGCGATGCCGTTGGGAGCGGGTGAATAGTGGGAGAATTCCATGGTCGATGTAGCACGACCGGATGACAGTGAACGCAGCTGGGTCACATAACCGAACATTTCGCTCAGCGGCACCTTTGCCTTGATCACCTGGGCACCGGCCCGGCTATCCATGCCCTCAAGCATACCACGGCGGCGGTTCAGGTCACCCGTAACGTCTCCCATGTATTGTTCGGGCGTAATGACTTCGACCTTCATAATGGGCTCCAGCAGCACCGGCTTGGCTTTGCGGGCGGCTTCACGGAATCCACCCTTGGCGCATAGCTCGAATGACATGGAATCGGAGTCAACAGCGTGGAAGCTGCCGTCATAGATCCGGATCTTCATATGTTCTACCGGGTAGTTGGCCAGCACGCCATTGGACATAGAGGCTTCGAATCCTTTCTGGATGGCCGGTATGAATTCGCGGGGGATGGATCCTCCAAAGATATCGTTCACGAACTGCATTTGCTTGCCGGCATTCTCCTTCAGCCATTCCTCGTCGGCGGGGCCGAGTTCGAACTGGATGTCGGCGAACTTACCGCGACCACCTGTCTGCTTCTTCAGGGTTTCGCGATGCGCTACAGTTGCGTGGAAAGCCTCCTTATAGGCTACCATCGGAGCACCCTGGTTCACTTCGACCTTGAATTCACGCCTCATGCGGTCGACGATGATCTCCAGGTGAAGTTCACCCATACCTGAGAGGATCGTCTGGCCGGTTTCCTCATCGGTACGAACGCGCAGGGTGGGATCTTCTTCCACCAGCTTCGAGATGGCCATGCCCATCTTGTCTACATCCGCCTGAGCTTTGGGCTCTACAGCGATGGAGATCACAGGCTCAGGGATGAACATGTTCTCCAGCACGATGGGATGATTTTCGTCGCACAGGGTATCTCCGGTCTTGATTTCCTTGAAACCAACCGCAGCACCGATATCACCTGCCTCGATGAAGTCGATCGGATTTTGTTTGTTGGCATGCATCTGCATGATCCGACTGATGCGCTCGTTCTTGCCGCTGCGCACGTTCTTGACGTAAGAACCGGCATCCAGCTTACCACTGTAACAGCGGAAGAACGCCAGACGACCTACGAACGGGTCGGTCATGATCTTGAACGCCAGGGCTGCGAAAGGTTCTTTTGCATCCGGCTTGCGGGAGATCTCTTCTCCGGTATCCGGGTGCGTACCCTTGATCGCCTCGATATCGAGCGGACTGGGCAGGTAACGAACCACGCAATCCAGCATGGTCTGTACACCCTTGTTCTTGAAAGAGGATCCGCAAAGCATCGGTACGATCGTCATATCGATCGTAGCCTTCCTGATCGCTGCATAGATCTCATGCTCACTGATCGTATCCGGATTATCGAAGAATTTCTCCATCAGGGTGTCGTCGTACTCCGCGACCGCCTCAATGAGCTGACCGCGCCAGTAATCCACATCATCCTTCATGTCGGCAGGGATGTCCACGACCTCATAGGTCATGCCCTGGGTAGAATCATTCCAGATGATGCCCTGAAGGGTCACCAGGTCAACTACGCCCCTGAAATTATCTTCAGCACCAATGGGGAGCTGGAGGGGTACGGACTTGGCACCCAGCATCTCACGCACCTGCTTGACCACGTTGAGGAAGTCTGCGCCGGCACGGTCCATCTTGTTGACGAAGCCCAACCGGGGAACACCATAGCGGTTGGCCTGACGCCAAACCGTTTCAGACTGGGGTTCTACGCCGTCAACGGCCGAAAAGAGGGCAACCAGGCCGTCCAGTACGCGCATGGAACGCTCCACCTCCACGGTGAAGTCCACGTGGCCCGGGGTATCAATGATATTGAACTTGTACTTCTTGGTATCCGATGTCGACTGCCCCTGCGCTGTCGGGAAGTTCCAGAAACAAGTGACGGCAGCGGAAGTGATCGTGATGCCACGCTCCTTCTCCTGCTCCATCCAGTCGGTGGTGGCAGCACCGTCGTGTACTTCACCGATCTTGTGAGACATGCCCGTGTAATACAGGATCCGCTCGGTGGTGGTGGTTTTGCCCGCATCGATGTGCGCTGCAATCCCGAAATTCCGTTGAAATCTTAAGTCCGCCATGACTTTTCGTTATTGATGGTTTTGTTGTTGAATGGTTCGCCACCGGGGTGACCTTCCGGCCCTACTCATGCCCTGAAGGCTGAAGGGACTGGACTCCCCGATTTTGAGGGTGCAAAGGTACGGATAAATCATCACATTGCACAATGCCGGATGGAATCAAAAAGGGGAGCATCCGGACAAAAAAAAGCCGGGCACTGGGCCCGGCCTGATATGTTGACACTTGGGCGGGATCAGACCCGGAAGTGTGCGAATGCCTTGTTCGCTTCAGCCATTCTGTGGGTATCTTCTTTCTTCTTAAAGGCACCACCTTCACCCTTGCTTGCTGCCACGATCTCGTTGGCCAGCTTATCAGCCATGCTGCGGCCGTTGCGCTCACGGGCGAAACGGATGAGCCACTTGATGCTCAGGGATGTTTTGCGGTCTGGGCGAACCTCCGTCGGGATCTGGAAGGTGGCACCACCGATGCGGCGGCTGCGCACTTCTACACCGGGGGTGACGTTGGCGAGGGCCTTGCGCCATACCTCGTAACCATTATCGCTGGTCTGCTTGGAAACCTTGTCAATGGCATCATAGAAGATCGTCAAGGAAGCACCTTTCTTACCCTGCCACATCAGGTTGTTGACGAATCGACTCACCAATGTGTCACTGAACCGGGGATCCGGCGCCAGGGGGAGTTTTTTTGCTCTAGCTTTCCTCATTGCTTGGACTTATTACGATTAGGCGAAATTATTTTTTCTTGGCAGGTGCAGCGCCCTTTGCGCCCTTCTTGTCGCGCTTGGTGCCGTACTTGGAACGACTCTTTTTCCGATCCTTCACACCAGCCGTGTCAAGGCTGCCACGTACGATGTGATAACGAACACCCGGCAGATCCTTTACACGACCACCGCGGATCAACACGAT
>CANHUK010000416.1 GCA_947463755.1 Chitinophagaceae bacterium | reverse complement strand
GGATACTTCGAAGGTTCCTTCAGCAATGCGGTATCCTTCATGGTGAAGGAGAATAACCTGAGCATTGACGACCTGGAAGTATTGCTTGCCGAACTCAAAAAGAAAGGGTCATGATCGCTGCCGCCTACTATCTGTTGCAGGTCGTCCTCTGTTCGGGCATCCTGTATGGCTATTACCTGCTCGCGCTTCGGAACAAGGTGTTCCATCACTGGAACCGGTACTATCTGCTGGCGACGGTGGGTTTGTCGCTCCTGCTTCCCTGGATCCGGATCCCGGTGCAGCAGGAACCGGAGGCACCCGTCACACCGGCGGTGCGCATGCTGGACGTCGTGGCCACGGGAGATGTTTATGTTGAGGAGCTCGGCAGGTCGGAAACCCTGCAGTTTTCGGCCGGCCAGTGGGCGCTCCTCGCCTACATCATCGTTGGGTTGGTCGTACTGGGCGCCTTCCTGAAGGCGCTGCTGCACATCCGCCGGCTCTGGCTTCGGCATGATCATGTGGAAGTGGAGGGCTGCCGTTTTGTGGTCACCCGGGAGCGCGGGACGCCGTTCTCCTTCCTGCGCAGCATCTTCTGGCATGCCGATATTTCCCTGTCGTCCGAAGCCGGGCAACGCATCCTGAAGCATGAGCTGGTGCATGTCCGTGAAAAACACACGCATGACAAACTGTTCCTCGGTGCCATACTGGTACCGTTCTGGTCCAATCCGTTCTTCTGGCTGATCCGCAGGGAGATGGCCATGATCCATGAGTTCATTGCCGACCGTCGTTCGGTGGATGGTCCGGATGGTGCTGCCTTTGCCGCGATGCTGCTCGAAGCGGCATACCCGGGCAGGTCGCATCTGCTGGCCAACGCCTTCTTTCATTCACCTCTTAAAAGAAGACTGAAAATGTTATTGAGTACACGCAATACACGCACATCGTATGTTACCCGCGTCCTCGCACTGCCATTGCTGGCACTGGTGGTGGCGGCTTTCACACTTCGCCCGGCATCGAACCGGGATGTGATCCCTGTTGATCCGAAGGCCGGCGTCTTTACAGTAGTCATCGATGCCGGACATGGCGGTCATGATGCCGGTGTCCGATCATCTGACAGTAAACTCACTGAAAAGGAACTGGCCCTGGCCATCGCCCAACAGATCCGCGAGCTGAACACTGATCCCTCGCTGAACATCGTGTTGCTGCGCGAGAAAGATGAATATCAGCCCTTGAAGGAAAAAGTAGAGAAGGCCATCGCCCTGAAGCCGGATGCCTTTGTTTCGATCCACATCAATGGTGCTTCGGAGCAGGGTAAGGGACCCGATCGATCAGGTATCGAAGTTTTCCTGGGCACGAAAAACAAGCAGATCTTGCCGGCATCGGCTCAGTTGGGCAGTATGATCACCGGTTCACTGACCGGCATCTATCCAACGATGGATATACTCAGAACCCGGAGCAGCAGTATCTACGTACTTGATGCCCCGCAGATCGATTATCCAGCCGCCCTCGTGGAAGTCGGCTATCTGACCAATGCGACGGATCGTGCATTCATCACCAATCCGGAGAATCAGGCGGCTGTTGCCCGTGGTATCCTGAAAGCCCTCGTGGGCTTCCGTACTGTCCGCGGCGTGGAGATCTCCTCCATGCGTATGGATACGGTGCCCAAAGCCGAAATAAAAACCGGTCAGGTCACCATGAAGTTTGTTGATACGAAGGACGCCGACCCCGTAACGATAATCGTTAACGGCAAAAAGCTGGATATCAAAAAACTCAATGGAAAAACCATCACGGCCGACAGCGCCATTTATTTCCAGAAGGATGACAGTGAAGCCATTAAAAGATTCGGCGCCGAAGGGAAGAACGGGGTGCTGATCTTCAATTCCGCGGATATTGGCAAGACGCCGGTGGAAGAGAAGCGGATCGTGAAGGTTGATTTCAGTGGTACAAAGCCCGAAACATCCGACAAGAAAACGCTGATCGTGATCGACGGGAAGTCTTACGGGATGGCCCTTCCCGGAGAATTGTCTGCACTCAAGGAATTATCACCCAACGATATCGCTACGATCAACATAATCGGCAAAGAAGCAGAAAAAATTTACGGCCACGATGGCAAACAGGGTGCGATGGTGATCACCACCAAGCAGGGAAGTGCCCTTGAACTGACGAAAACGCCGGAAACCATGCTGATCCGAGTGGATACGACACCATCAGGGTCACAGATCCGGGAGGTGACAGCCATTAGATTCCGTAAGCCTGCTGGTGGAAACTCCGATCCGCTGGTAGTGATCGACGGGCAGCGATTGGGACAACTGTCCGGTGCCAAGCTTGACCAAATCATTGATCCGACCCGCATTGAAAGCATCAATGTACTCAAGGGAGAATCTGCTGAGAAGTTATTCGGTGCCGAAGGGAAGAACGGAGTGATCATGATTACCTCCAAGGCCGCTGCCGCTGCTTCCAGCTCTGCAGGCGCTCCCAAGCCACCGACGCCACCCAAGGCGCCGCAGGGGGCTTCTCCCGTTGATCCATTTGGAGAAACAGGCAAGATCTTCACGACTGTTGAACAAGCTGCTGAATTCCCCGGTGGAGCGCAGGTGATGAAGGATTTCCTCCGCAGCCGTCTCAGTAATGATCCCGAGGTCAAGTCCAACAAAAAAACATACAAAGGCAAGACCTGCATTCGATTCGTCGTGTATCAACAGGGAAGCCTCGGCGCGTTTGCGATCGATGACAAATCCGGTGGCAACGAAAAACTGGCCGGTAAACTGATCGAATACCTGAAGCGTGGGCCACAATGGGAACCCGCCCGCCAGAACGGCAAGATCGTCAAGGTCTGGCATCAGGTTACCTTCAGTTATTAAGTCTGTTAGCAACCATGGAATGGTGGGGGCGGCCTGTCCAGGCTGCCCTTTTTATTGCTTGACCATCAAAAAATGTGCTTCAATCGCAGGAACAATGCAGCGCCCGATAGTCCAATGGATCCATTGTCTGAGTATTCCGACGTAAACCCTGCCACTATTCCGATCCAAACCCTGCCAACGATTCCGGGGCAAACCCTGCCAGTG
>CANHUK010000415.1 GCA_947463755.1 Chitinophagaceae bacterium | reverse complement strand
GTTCGATGTCCTCTTTGGCGAACACCGGACGGGCCGCTTCATCGGATGTTGGTTTTTCGTGAGCAGATACCTCGATGATCTGTTTTCGGGCGCGGAGGTACAATAATCCAATCACCAGTGAAACGATGATACTGATACCAAGGGCCGGCCACAGAAACCGGGAAGTTTGGACCTCCGTTTTTTCATTAACCCTGTTTCTGATGAGATCGGCAATACGTCCGTTATCCAGTGTATAGAGTCCATTGATACTCCCGGAATACAATATGTTCCCGTCGAGATACAAGGCGCGACGATTGAATTCCACTCCGTCGATCAGTATGGAGAGATGATGCTTCCGCTGGTCATAATGGTACAGACCTGCATCAGTTCCGATGACCAGTTCTCCATCGCGGGTCGACAACAGGGTATGCGCCCGTTGCAGGTCCACGATCTTCCGGATCGGCTTATCTCCGTTGAAAGCATACAGTCCTGAAGGACAAAGGATGTATTGATATAGGCCGTTAACAGCACCGTCCATGATCGGCTCGGGAAATGTGAACCCTTCGAATTTCTGCTTGCCAATAAAGTGATAAGCGTAAAGTCGTTTACCTACCCCAAAATGGACCACATATTTGGTATGGAACAGGTTGGTGACCGGCCCCTCTGCCGAGCTGATCTGCAGGATGGTTTCAAAGGATCCTCCGGAGGAATCCATCAGGTACAGGAATCTGTCGGTTGAGATCAGGTAACTTTTGATGGATGCTACATACCTGATGTCATTGGTTTTATAGAGATCCATTTCCTTGGGAAACATCCCGGTCACGCGCTGGAGTGTAACGTTCCCGGATCCATATTCATAGACCCTGAGGCTGTCGAATGGGATGAACACCTTCCCGTTCAGTTCCCTGATATGTCCATCGGTAAATGGTGGGAAATACGGGGCCGGCATTTTTTTTCCTTGGAAATAAACCCCGGAATAGGTGCCAGTAAAATGGCGTGAGAGGCTACGGATGCTGTGATTGCGATAGGCATAGCCGTAAGGACGGATCTCAAAAACGTGCATTCGACCGCCTGAGACCACATACAGGAACCGATTTCTGACGGCATGGAATTCATCCCTTTGCTCATTTGGATATGGCAACAGATGAACCATTACTTTTTGGTCTACCTGCCGGATGCCGTTCGGATCGATCTCTGGTGCCCCTTTCATACCCATGCGGACGTATCCCACCGCTTCATTGATGCGAACCGGCTCTGTTTCTTCCATCCTGTACATCCCGGTGGATGTTCCTGCATATACATTCCCATCACCGGATTCTACCACGTTGTAGAAAAAAAAGCGTCCATGCATGGCAATGAGGGTAGTGTCTTCCAGTGATTGAGCAAGACTCAGATGACCAGTCAGGATGCCGAAACTAAAGCAGGCAGCCGACAGAAATCTTTGATCTGGAATTATTTTTATGATATCCAGACTGATTTTCTTTATTGATATTTTATCTGTCAGCCACATATTTGAATGGGTTCATCGCAAGTTGTTCAGATATTTTTTCCAAGGTAAATATTCGCAGAATCTTTGTAGAAATCAATCATTGTCTTTCTCTCTGACCCTTTGTTACAATTTTTCTGATTCAGAAAATATATGCAATCCGTTTAGAAAGGAAGGTGTATTCCTTTCTGGAAAAATCGTTTTCCTCAAACTAATCTTGTTACGATTTAATATCCGGCTAAGCGGAAACTAGGTTGGTAATTTACTATTTAGTTCCGCTTCAGGATCAAATTGAAAAACCAAAAATTCACTAACATGAACAGTGTTTTCATGTGGCGTTGCCAAAAGGCATGGATGTGTTTGCTATTTTTGACCACTGGGCAGGAATTATGTGCCCAGCTGAACATCGTAAATGGCGGAAATACCGGCACATCTGGAGCCGGGTGGAGCATATCAGGTAACGTCTTGACAGTCTCCGGTAATGCAAGCATAGACGCAGACGTAATTCTTACCCATCTGACCAACACGGGTAGTCTCACAGTGGATGTCCCATTCGTGTCGGGCACCGAAAAAAGCATCACCATCAGCGAGCACATCGCGTATACAGGTTCGAATGCCCGGACACTCACGTTCAAAGCGGCCAACCATATCACCCTGGCCTCCGGGGTCAATATTACCTCTGCTAACGCAGCCCTGGACCTGGTGTTAAGGGCCGCTGTTTCCGGAGGGGTTTCTCCCGATTACGGTCGGGTCGTCCTCAACGCCCCCGTCATCAACACGAACGGAGGGCATTTCTGGGCGGGCGGCGGCAGCACGGATGCCACCTTCAACGGACTCACAGTGGGGGCTTCTCCGGCAAGGACCTGGTCGGATGACCTCGCAGGGCTCCACCTTGTAGGCGGCAGCATCACCACGGGCGGTGGAAGCATTAGCCTGCAGGGGAGGTCATGTGAAACGGGCGATCCCACCGGCGTGAACAAGGGTGTCTACATCGACAACTGCTCGATCTCCTCCGGAGCAGGTAGCATCAACATAGAAGGAACCCTGCAGGGCAGATACACAAACGGCTACGGTACGGATATCGACGCCAGTACCGGACACGTCTCCATCAGTTCCACGACCGGCGCCATCAGCATCTCAGGCACCGGTCAGGACCAATCAACAAACGGCAATGGCTGGAGATATGCGCTTGCCATCGGTCAGAGTTCGAGTTTTAGAACTTCCATTTCAAGTACATCAGGAAACATCACCCTCACAGGAACTGCCTCCTTCAATGCCACGGTAAACGATAAGGAGGGGCTCGCTATAGCATCCAGTATTGCCAATGGATTGAAGATCGTATCCAGTTCGGGAAATATCAGCCTGTTTGGTTCCAATACCCGGGAGGCGGATGGTCAGTACTCCAACTCTATCCGATTCACTGCCGCCGCTGACGTTTCCAACGCCATACAGATCGGAAGGGACGGTTCGAATGCCTACTCCGGCGACATTCTCATACAGGGCAATTCCATATATCAGAGATGGAGGTGGTCAAGTTCAGGAAGCATCGCGATCAAGTCATCGGGCAACCTGACCATCGAGCCCC
>CANHUK010000414.1 GCA_947463755.1 Chitinophagaceae bacterium | reverse complement strand
GGAGAGTTCAGGATCTCGTAATTGTCGATCTTGACATCTTCGACCCGGATGTTCCCGTTGAGGTCGAGGTTGGTAATATCCACCTCGATGTTCTCGCGGAGATACTTGGGAAGCGTCTTTATTTTCAAAGACTTGATTTTTACGACCAACTTACCGCCAGACTTTACGCCGACAGATGTACCCACATACTTTACCGGAATGGTGGCGCTGACTTTCTTGTCCTCTACCAGTTCGAGCAGATCAACGTGATTCAGTCGATCCGACACTTTGTCGAACTGCAGATCTTTCAGAATGCAGACATAGGTCTGGCCATCCACGATGACCTTGGCGAGCTGGAAATCAGGCGTGTACACCAGCGGCTTGAAAGCCGTGGCAGGCGCCGCAAAACTCAGCTCCTTCGCACCCCCGTAAATTACACCAGGTACCAGGTCCTGAGAGCGTAACTGGCGGGTGGCTGATTTGCCCGTTCCGGTCCTCAGTTGTCCTTCGATTGTAACCGTTTTCATTGTTATGATGATTGATTGATGAAACAAATTTCGCCGGTCACCCGGCCATATATGAACGTTTTCGCAACCTATTTATTCCTTGCCTGAGAGTGAACAAAGAGGCTGGCGATGCTTTTGTTTTCATAGGTATTGCGGATGGCCGTAGCGAAAAGCTCCGATACACTCACCTGCCTGATCTTCGACGACTGACCGCGCAACGGGATCGTATCACACACCACCAATTCCTCCAACACGCTGCTCTCGATGTTCGCATAGGCGTTTCCACTGAGCACCGGATGGGTGATGAGCGCCCTGACACTCTTGGCACCCTTGTCCTTCAGCAGCTTAGCTGCCTTGGTAAGGGTTCCGGCTGTGTCGCAAATGTCATCCACCAGCACCACATCCCTGTCCGTCACATCCCCGATCACCACCATGCTGGAGATCTCATTGGCGCGTTTCCTGTGCTTGTCACAGATCACCATCTCGCCGTTGAAATAACTCGCTACTTCACGTATCCTGTTGGCACTTCCCACGTCGGGGGCCGCAAAGATAAGGTTTTTCAGGTTCAGTTGCTCTATATAGGGAATGAAAATCGCCGAACTGTCGAGGTGATCGACCGGAATATCGAAATATCCCTGGATCTGAGGCGCGTGCAGGTCCATCGTGATGATCCGGTCCGCACCGGCCGCCGTCAGCAGGTTGGCCACCAGTTTTGATCCGATCGCAACGCGGGGCTTGTCTTTCCGGTCCTGCCGGGCGTACCCGAAATACGGGATCACAGCAATGATCTTATAAGCGGAAGCACGCCTCGCCGCGTCGATCATTAACAGTAATTCCATGATGTTATCACTGGGAGAAAACGTGCTTTGCACGAGGAAAACATAATCGCCTCGAATACTTTCGAGGAACGTAGGCTGGATCTCCCCGTCACTGAACCGCTGTATGCTGATCTTGCCCAGGCCGGGGCCAAGGTCGCGGGCGATGCGGTCTGCCAGATAATGGGAGTTGGTGCCGGAGAAGATCTTGATGGAGGGTCCGATGCGTTCCATGTGGTTTTGAATGTGGCGCGAAGGTATAGAATGGATGGGTATGCATCCAGGGAATTAACTCACCTGGGCGGTGCATAAATGTGTAGTGCGAAATGTACTGGCCTTCGAACGAATGGGAAAAAGAGGAACGAGCATATGAAGGAGGAGATGAATGACCCGCAGCCAATGCCGGAACCCGGATGGGTGAACCCGGCGCATCCGAGCGACCGGTTCCGACTGCTGGGCGCGTCCAATCTCAGTGATGCGGAATTACTGGCGATCCTGCTACAGCATGGTACACAGGACAGGTCGGCCGTTGAACTCGGACGCGACATCCTGGCCCGCGGCCGGAACAACCTCCGGGAACTCGGCCGGCTTTCTGTAAGGGATCTTGCATCCATCAGGGGCATCAGCCTGGCCAAGGCCGTAAGGATCGCCGCCGCCCTGGAGCTGGGCCGGCGCAGACAGGCAACGGAAAGCCTGGAAAAACCACTGATCACCCACAGCGGCGCCGTCGCACGATTCCTGCAGGCGCGTTTCGCAGACCTGCACCAGGAGGTTTTCGCTGTCATCTTTTTGAATCAGGCCAACAGGATCCTGCATTTCGAGACGATCTCGTCCGGTGGACTGACAGGGACCGTAGCAGACCCCCGGATCATCCTCAAGAAGGCACTGGATGAACAGGCCGTCGGCATCATCCTCTGCCATAACCACCCCTCTGGAAATCTGCAACCAAGCCTCGCCGACCGTGAACTCACCGCCAAGATCCGGGACGCCGCCCGCTTATTCGATATCAAACTGCTTGACCACATCATCGTCAGTACAGAAGGCTACCTCAGCTTTGCAGATGAAGGTATGCTGTGATATCATACCCGGACCCAGGAAACCACTCCGCCCGGGCATTCCCTTTAATTTTTCGTACCTTTGCCATAGATTATTAACATATGCCGGATCAGGACCCCAACCAACTCAACATCGAAATCTCAGAAGAGGTCGCAGATGGACAATACGCCAACCTCGCGATCATTACGCATAGCCATGCGGAATTCGTCCTCGACTTCGTCAACGTGATGCCCGGCACCCCAAAAAGCCGGGTCAAATCCCGCATCATCCTGACGCCCCAGCACGCCAAACGACTCATGAACGCCCTCCGGGAGAACATCGAAAAATTCGAACAGGCCAGCGGTGTCATCAAGGACCTGGAAGAGATCCAGTTGCCGATGCATTTCGGTGGCCCTACCCCCCTCGCCTGACACCTTTGTTCAGATGCGCCATCAATGGCCTCCGCCGCGATAGGTGATCTGAACCCTGACGTCGATCTCTTGCCCCATTTCACCCCGCATCAGCAGGATACCCGCCTTCATGGATGCCTGCCAGAGCGGGTGAGGACGATAGTGCGTCACCATGTACATTCTGATCCCGCGGCCGTGGAAGGCCGGCATGGATTGCTGGAAGGGGACATCATGCTCATAAGCATATAGTCTCGCAGAGAAGTCATCCGCCTCATACCACGCAAATCTGCCCGTCCATTTGAACTT
>CANHUK010000413.1 GCA_947463755.1 Chitinophagaceae bacterium | reverse complement strand
GAAGTCGTACCGCAAGGTGGCGATGCAATACCACCCGGACCGCAATCCCGGAGACAAGGGTGCGGAGGAGAAATTCAAGGAAGCGGCAGAGGCATACGAAGTCCTGAGCGATCAGGAAAAGCGGGCGCAGTACGACCGCTTCGGCCATGCCGGCATGAGCGGTGGCGGCGGTTTCCGCGGCCAGGGCGGTGGCGGCATGAACATGGATGATATCTTCAGCCAGTTCGGGGATATCTTCGGTGACGACCTCTTCGGCAGCTTCTTTGGCGGCGGCGGGGGTGGCGGCAGATCCACCCGCGGCGGACGCGGACGCGGCACCCGGGGCAGCAACCTGCGCATCAAACTCAAACTGAACTTCGAGGAGATCGCCAAGGGCGCCTCCAAGACGATCAAGGTAAAAAAATACGTATCCTGCCAGACCTGTCACGGAAGCGGTGCCAAGGACAAGGGCTCCGTACAGAACTGCTCCACCTGCCAGGGCAGCGGCCAGGTCAGGAAGGTCACCAACACCTTTCTGGGCCAGATGCAAACGGTCACCACCTGCCCTTCCTGCAACGGAGAAGGCAGCGTCGTCACCAGCAAATGCGTGAACTGTAAGGGCGAAGGCAGAACTTATGCAGAAGAGACCGTATCGCTGGACATCCCCGCAGGTGTTCAGGAAGGCATGCAACTCAGCCTCAGCGGCAAGGGTAATGCCGGCGAACGCGGCGGCCCGCCCGGAGACCTCATCGTACTGATCGAAGAAGAAGCCGGCAACCAACTGCAGCGCGACGGTCACAATGTTGTATATGACCTCCACATCACCTTCCCGGATGCCGTCTTTGGCGCCAACCTGGAAGTGCCGACCATCGACGGAAAAGCAAAGATCAAGATCCCGGCAGGCACCCAGAGTGGAAAGATATTCCGGCTGAAAGGCAAGGGTTTCCCGGTGCTGAATTCATACGAACGCGGCGATCAGCTGATCCACGTCAACGTATGGACACCCCAGGAAGTCAGCAGCGAGGAGCGGGCCATGCTGGAGAAAATGCAACAATCGGAACGCTTCAAACCCAATCCCGAGAAGAACGAGAAAAGTTTCTTCGACCGGGTGAAGGAAATGTTCGGATAAAATCTGATCAGACCTTTAATCGGCGAGCTGCATGATCTCAGGCAGGTTGCGACCCAACCCGTCGTAATCCAGCCCGAAACCAACCACAAAGCGGTCAGGGATCCGGAAGCCCAGATAGCCAATGTCCACCGGATGCAAGGTGGCCTCATACTTGTGCAACAATGCACAAACCCTGAGACTCCTGGGTTGCTGGTGCTCTAGCTGGGGCAGGAACTGACTCAGCGTCTTGCCCGTATCGATGATGTCTTCCAAAATGATCACATCCCGGTCATAGACCTCATCATCCAAACCGATGGATGTGATGACATGTCCCGTGGATTTAGTGCCCTTGTAGGATGCCAGCTTGATGAAGCAGATCTCCGCAGGCATCGTCAACTTCTTGAACAATTCGGCAGAAAACATGAAGGATCCGTTCAGGATCGACAGGAAAAGCGGTGTCTTCCCGGCATAATCCCGTTCGATGGACGCAGCAATGCGCGTGATGGCCTCGTCTAGCTCCGCCGCCGTGATATAAGGCTTGAAATGCCGGTCATGGATTTGAATGGTTCCCATCGCTCCTTCTTTTGCTCGTTAACATCGTTTCGGTGTCTGGGCCGTTGCAGATAGATCACCCGGTCTTCTGATAAAAAATCATCCCCGGCGGCCAGGTCGTTGTATGCCAGCAGTTTCGAGAGACGCAGCCGGTAGACCTCTGCCAAGGCCAGCAGCGAAGTACCGCGGCGTGCAAAGACGGCTTTTGTACCCCCGGAGCGGAAGACCCCTTCCGGATAATTGACAACCTGCTCGTTCACGGCCGGCTGTTCGCTCTGGGTGCGGGAAGCGGAAGACGCGGCTGCAGCGGTCTTAACGGACACTGTGGCCGGCGGTACGGATGATCCTCGGGATGCCATGTCGGCACCCGGGTTACGCTCCCGGCCATTCAGTGCAAAATAAGTGATGTCATCCAGCCTGTAGGTCTCGATCAAACGGATCAGGATCTCCGGATACTTTGGATTGGTGGCATATCCGGCCGACTTCAGTCCATGTGCCCAGGCCCGGTAGTCCAGCGGATCGATCTGGAAAAGCGGGGCATAACGGGGTTGCAGCTTGAGGAAGTCTGAATGATCTCGGTAGGAATCTTCCGGTGATGCATATTTTCGGAAGCACTCTCCCTTTTCGTCATCATCATGGTACACACGCTCCCCGGTCCAGGTGCTTTTGCACTTGATACCGAAATGGTTGTTGGAATTACGCACGAGCAGGCTCTTGCCTGCATCCGTTTCGAGGATGCCCTGCGCGATCTTGATGGCGGCCGGAACGCCCGTCCGCTGCATCTCTTCGATGGCCAGGGGACGGTACATATCGATATATGCCTCGATCATGGGATTCAGGGGCTCCTGCGCCCTCGGACTGCCGATCGCGGCGACCAAGAAAATCATGCAGTAGCAGACACGCATTGAACGATTCATCTATGCAAGTTCGGATTTTTTCCTGATCAACATGAGTCCATCGCGGATCGTTAACATAACCTGTTCTACGCGGGCATCATCCCTTACATGTCGGTTGTAGGCGTCGATGGCCTTAGCGTTTCGCCCCTTGACGGGATCCCCGAGTACCTGTCCGTGGAATAAGACATTGTCTGCGATCATCCATCCGCCCGGACGCAGGAGCGGCAGGACCATCTCATGATATCGGATATAATTGACCTTGTCGGCATCGAGGAACACGAGGTCCCAGGATTCCTGCAAACCCGGAATGACTTCAATCGCATCGCCGGCATGCGAACGGATGCGCGACCCATAAGGGCTTTGATCGAAATAGGAACGGGCCAGCGCCAGATCTTCGGGGCGACATTCGATCGTGTGCAGGATCCCGTCATCCGGCATACCGGCGGCCAGGCATAGCGCACTATAGCCGGTAAAAGTGCCAACCTCCAGGATGCGCCGGGGCCGGAGCATCCGGCT
>CANHUK010000412.1 GCA_947463755.1 Chitinophagaceae bacterium | reverse complement strand
CCAGCAGGAGGACCTGTGGTTGTTCAGCCTCCTGTTGATAAAACTCATCGACATGCGATGCCATGCTGGTGATCCTGATCTCCGGATCTTCCCGGAAAAAATCCCTGAGGGTTCGGCTGATCACCTCGTTGTCTTCAATCACGCCCAATGCGATCATGCTTAAGAATTAGATTTAATGTGACTATGAATTTTCCGGATGCAGCTGTGAAATGTGCGTTTCCACGGATCCTGGCAATGCGTTGCCGGATGTTTTCCAGGCCCTGCCCCTCTCCCTGTCTTTCGGAATGATCGGCATTCCAGCCATTCTCCACCACGATTTGATGCCCGCCGTTCTGGTGACGCTTCCATTCGAACCATACGCCGCGGCCGTCTCCATGCTTGATGGCATTGGTCAGACATTCCTTCAGGATGAACAGCAGATTCCTTTTCTCCATCAGGGTCAATGCGATGGAGGCCATGTTGTCGAAACCACTGACGCGATAAGGGATATCCAGCGGCTCCAGGGATTCCTGTGCGATGCGCTTGAACCGATCCCAAAGCTGTTGCGCATTGTCGGTCTTGGTATCCAGGCTCCACAGTCCGTCCTTCAGGGCAAAGACAGCCTTTCTGGCCTGGTTCCTGAGGGTGACGAACTTCCATTCACTTTGCTGCGGATTCCTGCTCATGAGGTCGATCTGCATGTATAGGCCGGTAAGATATCCGCCGATCTCATCATGCAAATCCGCCGCCAGCTCCTGCCGAACCTCGAGCAGTCGCCTGTCCCTGATCATCGTGCCCCGCACATATAGTACAATGAAGATCAGCAATGCGCCAATAATGGCCACATAGAAGGCTGGACGGGTATAAAAATACTGCTCGACCACCAGCGGAAAACTTCGCTCCGTGATCGACTCGCTGCCGCTCCCGGTGATGAAACGGACACGGAGGTTGTACTTGCCGGACCTTACATTATCGATGTGTACGACCGGGACAGGTCCCATCCGCATCCAATCCTGGTGGATACCATCGATCCTGTATTCAAAGATGGACTGTTCGGTGATGTTTGCCGGGTCGGTGTAGAAATACAACTTTAGGTATTTGATGTCCGGACCGATGTGGATTGTAGACAGGGGCCGGTAGGGATGATCCAGCAAAACCTTCACATGCTCGCTGCTGCCATACTCTGCGCGGCTGATCCTCAATGTATTTAGGGGCATCACTCCGGGAGCGGGCATGCCTGGGTTGAACCTGATGAAGCCGCTCACGGTGCCCATCACGATGTCGCCCGAACGGCTCAGGTGAACGGAGCTGTGGTTGAATTCATCATCAGGCAGGCCGTCGGCGCGAAAGTAATTGTCGATGCGTCCGGTGGCCGTATCGATGCGCGACAGTCCTTCGTAGGTACCCGCCCACAGCCCACCCTTGCCGTCGGACACCAAACTGGCAACGAAATCGCCCGCGAGTCCTTCACGCCGTGTGATATGACGCGTCAACTGCCCGGCCTGATCAAATCTGACCACACCGTCGAAGGTGGCTGCCCAGTAGCTCCGGCCGGTGCCCGGAACCACATCATTGATGATGTCGATGCCCGGGTGCAGATCTCTGTCAGGTGGGCGCATGTGCTGCAGCACCCGAAAGGAGCGATCGATGATAAAAATGCCCTTCACCGTTCCCAGCAGGCATCTTCGACCATCCAGTGGCAGGATCTTCTTGACCATGAGATCTGAAACAGCAAGGGTATCGTGGCGTATGACCGGATCCAGGAACCTGTCATCTTCCGGAAGATAAGCGTTGAACGACCTGTAACCACCCACCAGGATGGTGTCTCCCCATGCTGCGGTTGCGATGAGGTGGCTGTTCCGGATGGCGGTATCCTTCACCAGTCGCGTATAACGACCGGATACCGGATCGAGCTTTAGCAGGCCGTTGCCTTCGGTCGCCAGCCAAAGGTGTTTGCGGTAGTATTCAACCCCGTGGGTCACCAGATCCTGCGCATTGATCTCGCGGATTTTGCCATCAGACTTCCGCATGGCGCTGATGGAGTGATAACCTGTGATGTACAGATTTTCCTCATCTTCTACGATGCCGCGGGGATCTTCATAATTCCCGTCGCGCTCGATCCTGGTGGATCGGATCGGAATGAACGCATTCTTTCGATAGCTGATGATAATGAGTCCGGCTGTGGTCGCCAGCATAAGTCTGTCACCTTCAGGCACCATTTGTATCACAGAAAAAGGCACGTTGATGCCGAGTGGAATTTCACGACGGACCATACCGGTATTTGTTCGGTATTCATGCATCAGCCGGTTGTTGTTGAACAACAGGAAATGGTGCACACCGATGTCTAACCTCATCGTGAGGTCACGATCTGCCCGGCCAACCCTTCCGGAGATCGTATCGGCACCAACGCTAAGGGCATACGACCGTTCGCCATGCACATAATGGATGCCTCCTTCCGAATCTTCATACAGCATGGGATTGCCATCATTCGGGCCCGTCTTCAATACCTCCGGGGCTGACATGTCTTGGAGGTCAACCATGTGAAGATATCCGAATTTTCCGGCGCCCCACTCCGACCGCCGCAGTCCTGATATCCAGAGCTTTCCCTGAGCGATCCTGACATCAACAGGGGTGGTCAGGTTCAGTCGCACGCTACGGATCTTACCATTGTGCAGATTGAACAGCCAGCCGTCCTCCCGATACCACCAGAAACCACTCCACGGATCATGGCGCACGGCATAGACCGGTTCGCCGCTGTTGCTGTAACCAGGGATCCTGACAGATCTGAACTGTTTCATATCCAGCGCCTGTATTCCACTGCGGGTAGCAATGAACATGGTATCGCCAGCATTTGACAGCGAAAACACATCCGTTGAGGGCAGACGAAAGGAGGCATCTGCATCTGCGGGGTTGTCAAACTGATAACCGTTGAACCTCACCAGTCCGCGGATGGTTCCCAGCCAGATGAGTCCGGCCTGATCCCGACTGACACAACGGATGAAATTTCCGGGCTTACCCGGTTCGATCTTGAAATGCCGGACAGAATAGAGATAGTCCTGGGCAGCAACATTCATG
>CANHUK010000411.1 GCA_947463755.1 Chitinophagaceae bacterium | reverse complement strand
TTCGATATTTGACGGAACGCCACGGATGTTGGATATTCGGATTTCGACTAACTTTATGCTACTCTAATCGTACCCATCAAAATGAACTCATCTTTACCGATGCGCAGGATCGTTTCATGCACCATCCTTTTTGCCATTTCATGGCAGTTGTCGGCCCAGACCTTTCAGGCGGGTGTAGCCGGCGGGGGCATGATGTATCATGGTGATCTCACGGCGAAGCCGTTGTATGACATGCGCTCGGCCACGGCCGCCTCCATTCATTTCGCACCCAACGATCGGTTTTTGATCAGTGCAGAATACATGTTCGGGCATATTGGCGCGTCGGATATCAACCGGCCGGAGGTATCTGAACGCAACCTGAGTTTCGATAGTTACGTCTTTGAGCATTCGATCAACCTGCGCATCAACCTTGTGACCTCGCCCCGATGGGCATTCATTCCCTATGTACAGGGAGGTGCGGCCATGTTCTACGTAAACCCGTTCACAAACGACAAGTCGGAGAACCGGGTATATCTCTATTATGCCCACACGGAGGGCCGGGGATTATCCCAGTATCCGGATCTGGAGGTCAATCGTCCGCGTCGGCTCTGCATCCCGATGGGCGGGGGCTTTGAGCTACGGGTCTCCAACCGGATCAGTATGGATTTCGAGGCCATGACCCGTTACACTTTCTCCGATCAGCTCGATGATGTTGGCGGGGCCTATCCCGATGCCCGCCTCCTGGCCGGCAGCAACACGGCCTTCCGCAAGGACCTGAGTTACCGGGCGGTGGAGATCCCCGGCATTGAAAGCAATTATCCTGCGGCCGGCACACCCCGTGGCAATCCCGACCGCCTCGACTGGTTCAGCAGTCTCCACGTCCGCCTGCGTTACACCCTCTTCGGCGAAACCGGTGGCCGCAGGCGCACCCTCCTCACCGGCGACAATTGGATGTACTGAAGTTCCTTCGTTCCTTCGCCACTTCGCGGTGAAGGGCTTATCCCTTGATGATCTCCAGCACCCGGCCTTTCAATGGCTGTCCGATGAATGCGGAATTTTTGGATCGCGATGCGATCATATCGGCCGTGAACACATATTCAGCATCCGGCAGATAACAAACCAGATCCGCCAACCGGCCTTCCTCGATCCGGCCATCCGGCAATCCGAAGATCCGGCGGGGGGCCTGTGACAACAGGGCGACGATCCTGGCGGGTTCCAGGCCCAGGGCACCCAATGCACCCAGGGCCGATTCCAAACCGATCATCCCCGCTTTGGCATATTCGAACTCACATTGTTTCTGGTCGATATGCCAGGGTTGGTGATGCGTGCTGATGCAATCGATGCGTCCGCTCTGGACAGCCTCCAGCAGGGCCTCGCGGTCGGCACGCGTCCGGAAGGGAGGATCGGATTTCAGGTTGGCATCGTATTCCGTAAGGTCTTCATCGCAAAACCACAGATGTTGCGGGGTGACGGAACAGGTCACCTGCAGGCCTTCCCGTTTGGCGGCATCGATCAGGTCAACGGAGGTTGTAAGGGTGACCGGACTCAAATGCATCCGCGAACCTGCATACCGGGTAAGGGCGATGTCCCTGGCCACCATGAGCTCCTCGGCGATCGCGGGTCGGCCCGGAAGGCCCAGCCTCGTGGAGGCAACACCCTCATGTGCCAGGCCGTGGGGTGCGATGGACCTGTCTTCCGGCACCTGGATGATCACGCCATTGAACGCCTTCACATACTGCAAGGCCTTGATCAGCAATCCGGCGGAATGGATCGGGTGTGTCCCGTCGCTGAAGGCGACCGCACCGCTGTTCCGCATATCATACATTTCCGCCAACTCCTTTCCTTCCGCATTGCGCGTCACTGCCCCGACAGGATGCAGGCTGACGGCATACCCCGTCCGGCGATCGCGCACATACTCCACCACGCCTTTATCATGCATGACCGGCTTGGTGTTCGGCATGACGAACAGGTGCGTGAAACCACCGGCCGCCGCTGCTGCGGAAGCCGTTTCCAGGGTCTCGCGGTGCTCGAACCCCGGGTCTGCCGCATCCGCGAAGGTTTCCACGAAGCCCGGCGATACATGCAGACCCTGCGCCTCGATGGTGCGGTCTGCCTCTACTGATATATCCGTGGCAATGCGCGAGATCCGTCCATGCTCGATCAGCAGATCGGCAACCATGTCGTGATGGAAGTGGCCCGGGTCGATGATCCGTGCCTTTTTCAAGAGAATCGTCATGCGGAAAGAATTATGCGAAGTTACTCGCTTAATGGCATTGAATGTTCAGGAAATTTACTACTTTTGCCACCTGTTCGGGACGTAGCGCAGCCCGGTAGCGCACACGTCTGGGGGGCGTGTGGTCGCTGGTTCGAATCCAGTCGTCCCGACTCAAAAAGGCTGTCGAAAGACAGCCTTTTGTTTTTTATGCATTTGGGATTCGTTCTTTTTTCGCCATGACTTTTACGTCTTAAAAAAATTCGAATTCAAGCACTTGAGCGAAGGCCCCCCCGCACTGTCATCCTGAGCGCAGCGAAGGAACTAACACCCCGGATTGTCATCCTGAGCGCAGCGAAGGACCTACCTCCCTCATTGTCATTCCGAGCGGAGCGAGGAACCTTGCCTTTTTCATGCCGAATGTTGATATGTTTCAACGCTTCATGCCCCTATACTTTAAAAGGCAAGGTTCCTCGGAGGCCTCGGAATGACACAGTTCGGGGGGAGGTAGTTCCTTCGCTGGGCTGGATGACAAGCGCGGGGTGGTGTTGACGTACAAAAATTTTTCGGATGCATTCAGTTGCGCGAAGGAACTACCCCCCAGCACTGTCATCCTGAGCGTAGCGAAGGACCTCCCTCCGCATTGTCATCCAGCCCAGCGAAGGAACTACCCCTCCCGCACTGTCATCCTGAGCGTAGTGAAGGACCTACCTCCGCATTGTCATCCAGCCCAGCGAAGGAACTACCCCTCCCGCACTGTCATCCTGAGCGTAGTGAAGGACCTACATCCCTCATTGTCATTCCGAGCGGAGCGAGGAACCTTGCCTTTTTCATGCCGAATGTTGATATGTTTCAACGCTTCA
>CANHUK010000410.1 GCA_947463755.1 Chitinophagaceae bacterium | reverse complement strand
TTGTTATTGATGGAAATGTTAGGCTTCCCCGACTTTCCTCGCTTGGTGGTGATCATGATGACGCCATTGGCGGCACGAGAACCGTAGATGGCGGCGGCGCTGGCATCCATAAGGATATCGAAGCTGGCGATGTCCTGCGTATTGATCTCATTCAGGCTTCCGCTGAAGATAACCCCGTCGAGAACGATGAGCGGGGCGTTGGAGGCCGCCAGTGAGCGCTGACCGCGGATGAGGACGGAGGGTGCTCCACCCGCTACGCCAACCGGACCGATGTTCACACCCGGCGTACCCTGGATGGCCTGCAGCGGGCTGACGTTTGTCATCGTGTTTACGGGGGATTCTTCAATGGAGATCTTGCGCACTGCACCTGTCAGATCGCGGCGGCGCTGGGTACCGTAACCTACCACCACAACTTCGTTAAGATTCCCTGATTCCTGCTGGAGAACGATGGTCATTTGTCCGCCCATCTTTACGTTCAGGGTCTGTGTAGCATAGCCGGACATACTTACGGTAATGACTGCATTTGCAGCAGCATTGATCGAAAAACGACCGGAGGCGTCCGTCGTAGCACCTTTTCGGTTACCCTTGACCGTTATACTTGCGCCCTCAAGTACAGCGCCGGCAGCGTCACGGACAACGCCGGAAACTGTCGACTCCTGGGCGATACCGGCCATTCCTGACAATACAAAAATGGCAGCGATCAGGAACTTCGAGATCCGATGGCGCAGCGGTCGACGGACCGCGCCGGAACTCATTTCACATGGAAGCATATTCATGGATTTTTATTTATTCTCCGGGAAGGGCGAGTGCCGCCTTTTCCGTAATCAAATTAAAAAAGGTTTGAGGCGGCTTTGACGACAAACGAGAGCGGATTGATGTATTATTTTGGCGTATTGACGGAGAGAAGGCATGAAAAGAGACCAAAAATCAATAATCTTGGAAAGTGAAAACGCTCAGGGCATGAAACCCATCCTTCTAAAGCTGGAATCGACGAATTCCTACACGGTGCGAGAGCAGGTGGTGGCATATGTGAATAGTCGATATTACTACCATCCGCAGGTGGAACTTGTATTTTTTGAACGCAGTGAAGGGATGTGCATTATTGGCGACAAAGTGCACACCGTGTCTGAAGGAGATATATTCCTGCTGGGCCAGAATCTGCCACATCTTTTTCGCAATGATGAGCGATTTCTGAACAAGAAACTGAAGGTTCGGATCATTGTGCTTCACTTCCTGCCCGAATTCTGGGGGGAAGGTTTTTTGGATCTGCCAGACCTCAGAAGCATACGTACTTTATTGAAAAAAGCCGAGCGTGGCATACAACTGACGGGGGCCACCCGGGCTTCAGTGGGAAATCGTATGAAGGATATGTTGGTGGCAAGCGGTCCTGACAGGATCATTCTACTATTACAAACGCTCGCTGAAATATCTGCATCTAAGGAGTATGAGATGGTACTACCCATCGGTTTCCAGCCGGTGATCGATCCTCAGAATGAAGATCGAATCAACGAAGTTTATTCCTACACGTTGCAGCATTTTCACAAAAAAATACATACCCGGGAGATCGCCGCTATAGCTCATCTCAGCGAACATTCATTCTGCCGGTATTTCAAGCACAAGACCGGCAAGACTTACACGGCCTTCTTACACGAAATCCGCATCAAGCATGCCTGCCGGATGCTGACCGAGTCGAAGCTCAGCATCTCGCAGGTCATACAGGAATGCGGATTTGTGAACTATGCAAATTTCTTCCGTTACTTTAAGTCGCTGACCGGTAAAACGCCTGCTGAATTTCAGCGAATGAGCAACGAGTCGCTCGTCAGTGAGCGATGACGGGATTCATCGGTGTGTCGATCTGTTCACCGATCACGGCGCCGGGGCACCATGCATCCCAATCGGCCTGCTGATGTTTATTGATCGGGGCCTTCAGTTGCATGTCTCTGTCCATGTAGATCATCGTCATGACCTTTCTCATCCGATCCGTTACATTCGGTCCGGCACGATGATAGGTCCAGCCGGTATGGAAACTCACATCTCCGAGGCCGAAGGCTTCCACCACATGTCGGAAGCCTTTTTCTTTTAGGACACCCTCAAGAAATGCCTGGCTCTCGTCGCTGATCTCTTTGTCGCGGCCCTGTGTAAGCGATGCGCTGCCGGCGCTGAATTCCAGCGGCCCGAGTTCAAGCGGCGTTTCCTGCAAGGGTATCCAGGCAGTCACCGTGCGGTCGCTCGACAACGGCCAGTAATATTGATCTGCATGCCAGGGCGTATGACCGCCACCAGGTTCTTTGTACAGCGCCTGATCATGATAGATCCTGACTCCAGACACTTCGAGCAATGCAGTAGCTACTGATGCCAATCGTCGACTGAAAACGATCTCGCGGACTGCTTCGCTGTTACGCCAGATGTTCATGATCTGCAGGAAGGCCTTTCCGTAGGTATCGCGGTCTTCCATCGCCAGATGCTGGGTATTGAGACGGTCCACTTCAGCGGATATCACAGCATCCATGTATTTCAGCACTTCGGCGGAGAGTAATGCGGGTACGCGTACAAAACCATCTTGCCGAAAGGCGTCGATCATTTCAGGAGACACCTGATAAGGAGCATATAATTCCTCCCTTACATTGGATGGCATTTGAATCATATCGGATATTTTTCGTTTATACTTTATCGTTAGTAATTATATTTATCTGAATACAAAGTAGATCACGGCCATAACGATTCCAACCATCAACCAGAGCAAACGCATGCCCAGGGCTTCACGGCCAGTCGGCATGGCAACGGCCGGGCGATCATCCATAATCATGGACATGTCAGTCATGCGAGCACGGGTCATGAAAGAAACGATGACCATGAAGGCGGTCAGCCCTGCCATCATATAGAAGCAGAGCAGCATGAAATGAGGCCAGGCTCCTTTGTACGGATAGTCGATCAACTGACAGAATCCCATCGTAAGACAAAGGGCCGTACCGATGTAGAGCGTGAGTTCTGCGGCCCGCGACGTGGCGCCTTTCCAGAGCAATCCGAGGATAAAAACAGTGGCCACCGGCGGTGCGAGATA
>CANHUK010000409.1 GCA_947463755.1 Chitinophagaceae bacterium | reverse complement strand
CCACGCACGCGGATTCCGCGTGCGTGGTACCAACTCCATCAACCTGAGTTCCCAGCCGCTGATCATCATCGATGGTGTTCCTTCCTTCCAGGGTGACGTGAGCCAGAACTCAGCGGCCAACAACCCGCTGGCTTCCATCAACCCGAACGACATCGAAAGCATCGACATCCTAAAGGATGCCTCTGCTGCTGCCATCTATGGTTCTCGTGCCGCCAATGGTGTCGTCATGATCACCACCAAGCGTGGTAAGTCGGGTGCTGCCAAGGTTTCCTATGATGTTACCCTTGGTCAGACTGAAGCATATGGCCTGTGGGATGTGCTGAATGCCGAGCAATACATGACCATCAAGAATGAGGGTCTGACCAATGCCGGTATCACCAACCAGAAGTTCAATCCTTCCCTGGACGCCAACGGAAAGATGATCGACACCCGCTGGATCGATTACGTGTATCGTAAAGGCTTCCAGCAGACGCATACCCTCAGCATTTCCGGAGGTTCTGCGCAGACCAAGTACTTCATGTCTGCCGGCTATACCAACCAGGAAGGTATGCTGATCGCCAACGATTTCGATCGTAAGACGCTGCGGATGAACGTGGATCACAACCCGAATAAAGTCATTGGTCTCGGCGCTACCTTCAATTATTCCAACGAATTCAACAAGGCGCCCAACACGGGTTCACTGCCCGGTCAGGCATTTGCCACTGCTGGCCTTGGCCGTATCCCCCTCATCACAGCACCGAATGTAGGTCCGTACAATAATGACGGCTCATACAATGTCAACTCATCAGGCCTGATCGGTGTCATGAACAACCAGACCGGTCAAGTGGGTTTTTACAATCCCGTGCCCATCGTTGAGTTGAACAAATTCTCCAGCGAGAACAACCGCATCAACAGCAACCTGTACATGACGGTCAAGCCTCTCAGCTGGATCACGCTGAAGACTCAGTATGGCATCGATTACCTGAACACGGACAACCAGACCTTCCTGACCCCTGTTCATGGTGATGGTTTCCCTCGCGGAGGCGCCACCAGCACCCTGGCAAAATACCGCCGTTGGGTGTGGACCAACACCGCCAACTTCGATCAGAAGATCGGTGATGATCATACCTTCAACCTGCTGGTCGGTAACGAACAGCAGCGCACGCTGTCCGATGGTTTCGGTCTGACCCGCCAGGATATCTCTGATCCCTTCTATTCTGACATTCAGGGTGGATGGTTGACGCC
Source organism: Chitinophagaceae bacterium (assembly GCA_947463755.1). Classification (GTDB taxonomy): domain Bacteria; phylum Bacteroidota; class Bacteroidia; order Chitinophagales; family Chitinophagaceae; genus Pollutibacter. Next base: position 1,844 of record CANHUK010000409.1, on the reverse strand, counting down.
GAACCCTGCCGGATTGTTCCGTGGAGAGAACTACTTCCTGTCCAACTTCGCTCAGTTCCGTTACGATTTCCGTAAGAAGTATTTCGTGAGCGCCAGCGCTCGTCGCGATGAATACTCCGCCTTCGGTCCCGGTAACAAGCAGGGCGATTTCTGGGGTGCATCAGCAGCGTGGGATGTCACCCGCGAGAACTTCTGGGCATCTGCAGGTATCGACAAGATCTTCAGCTCCTTCAAGCTGCGCGGAAGCTATGGTACCGTTGGTAACATCGCCGGTATCGGTGACTTCGTTTCCCTTTCCCTTTATGGTTCCGGTCTCTACGGAGCACTGGGTACCCTCGGATTCAGCCAGGCAGGCAATGCCAACCTGAAGTGGGAGACCTCCAAGAAGACAGACATCGGCTTGAACTTTGGCATCTTGAATGACAAGGTGACCTTCGATGTTACCTATTACAACAACGACATCGACGGACTGATCCTGGGTGTACCTCAGGCACCTTCTCGCGGTATCCCCGGCAACTCCATCAATGACAACGTCGGCACCATGTTCAACCGTGGTTTCGAATTCACGGTGAATGCCACCCCGATCCGTACAAAGGAGTTTACCTGGAATACCAACTTCAACCTGACCACGAACGACAACGAGGTGACCTCACTGGTACCAGGCGGTGCACAGGAATTCACTACAGGTACGGCAGGTCTTGAAGTGGCCAGCATCACCCGTGTAGGTGCTCCCATCGGTAGCCTATTCGTGGTACAGACCGCCGGTGTCAATCCGGAAAATGGTCGTCGCATCTTCGTGAACAAAGCCGGTCGCCAGATCCAGTACACCCATGTGGTGGCTACGGGACAGAGCCGCTGGACCTATCTTGATGGTACTACGGCTCCTGCGGTCAGCGGTGCTGATGCCATCCTCTTCGGCCGTTCTACGCCGAAGTATTTCGGCGGATGGGATAACACCTTCCGTTACAAGAACTTCGATCTGAACGTGATGCTCACCTATCAGGCAGGGTTCTTCGTGTACAATGGTACCAAGGCCGGTCTGCGTGACAACCGTTTCTGGAACAGCTCTACAGAAGTGATGACCCGCTGGTTGAAGCCCGGTGACAAGACGGAAATTCCCCGTGTCGTATTCGGCGACAACGTATCCAACGGATCCGCCTTCGCACAGTCTCAGAATGTGGAGAAAGGTGATTTCATGAAGCTGCGTAACCTGACCCTTGGGTACACGCTCCCTGCCGATCTGGTTCAAAAAGCCAAGATCAGCAATGTACGCGCCTACATCAGTGGTCAGAACCTGGCCATCCTGACCAACTACACCGGTCCGGATCCTGAAGTATCCACCAACGGTGCAGGCAACACGAACCAGGGTATCGACCGGAACTCCGTTGCCAACGCACGGACCATCCTGTTCGGCCTTAGGATCGATTTCTAACCAGAGCAAACTGAACTGAAAGATGAAACAGATCAAACATAGCCTGCTGGCACTGGTCGTCACGACCGGATGCCTGATGTCCTGCCAGAAGGACAATTGGTTGAACCCGCAACTCACCACGGCCATTTCGGATGCTACCGCATTCGATACCAGGGATCGCGTGGCTCAGCAGATCAACGGACTTTACGCCTCCGTTAAATCCGGTCTCTACCTGGGTAGTCGCTACATCGTGTACAACGATATCCGTGGCGAGGACTACAACAACCTCCGTACCAACGGTGTGACCGGTCTCCAGACCTGGAACCATACCCTGGTGGCCTCTACCAACGAGGTAGCTAACGTATGGGGTGCTGCTTATTCCGCCATCAACCAGGCGAACGTATTCCTGGAAGGTATGGCTGGAAAGGGCAAT
>CANHUK010000408.1 GCA_947463755.1 Chitinophagaceae bacterium | reverse complement strand
CCCTTATAATTTGCACGCCCATCGGAGCGTTACCTCCTTCGGTGGCTTCGCAAACTTCAATCTTCAAATGATGAACCAAGAGGCTGTATCCCCCGGCAAATTTCCCTTCTCTTTTGCGCATGGCCATATCGATGGATTCCTGGATCGCGTGATGGACCTGGAGGCGGCGATCGAGTGGGAATCACCGGTCTTGCGGAATTCTGACCTCACGCTGGCAGTTCATACGCGGGAAGTCCTGCGTCGATTCGAAATTCATTTTCCGGAAGAGCTCCCAATGGGATATGATCGTGACATATTCCGGTTCTTCCTGGCCCTGCACGATGCCGGAAAGCCGGAGGCCGTCAGGGTTGGAAATAAGCGGCTTCAGCATCGGTTTACGGCTCCGATCATGGAAAGGGCTTTCCGTCGCCATGGTGTGGATGACCTCCATGCATCAGTGGGGTTGGCCATGGTATCCGGCGACCCGCTGGGCATGTTCTTGAAAGGTCATCTGCGTTCTTATGAAGCCTCACGGGAGATCCGGGAGATGTCGGATGCAGCAGGAATCCGTGACCTGGAAGCCTTCTTTGGACTATTCTGTGTTTACTACATCTGCGATGCGGGCAGCTATCCTGCCTTGCGATCGCTATTTGCAGATCTTCCGGATGGCCGTGTGGGCTTTAGTCCGGCGGTGCGGGGGCGCGTTGAACTGTTGGGATTCGGCACAGGACCTTGTTGAACCTAAAAGTTTTATTGAAAATGATCAAGGTACTGGTATGGCGGAATGATCTGTCTCATTCGCGTCCAGTTCTAGCAATTCCACGTTAAAATGAAGATTGGCCTTTAATGCAGAAAATACTTTCAGAACCGTTTCTATGGTTATATTGCCTGGATTATTTTCCAACCTGGATATTTGAGCTTTTTGGACCCCTACCAATTTCCCCAGTTCTTCCTGGGTCAGATGTCGTTCTTTCCGGCTGTCTCTGATCGCTTTGCCGATCAGATCCACTTTTAATTGATATTCATATTGATCACGTCCCGGAGTGCCGATCTTTCCGATCAGTTTATCCTGAACTTCATCGAGCGTGTATGTTTTCATTTCGAACCTTTTTGAGGTGCTTTATCATCAAAGTATTTCAGCCTGATCTTCAACGCTTTTTCAATTTCATGATCCGGAATCTTACTTCTTTTCTTGATAAATCCATGGGTTGAAACCACTAAGGTGATGTTTGGAGAAGATTTATCCCAGAATGCGAGTAATCGATAATGCGATCCTTGATATAAGGTTCTGAATTCCCAAATTTCATTGTTGATTTTTTTGAATAATTCAGGATCCAAAGCAGATTGAGCCTTACGGATGTTGTAAAGGATCTTTTCAGCATGCTTTTTCTCCAACCCACTTAGAAATTCAAAAACTTCTTCCAAAAATACCACCTCAAAAAGCTCCTTCACTGTTTCACGTTATATGCAAAAATATCAAAGTTTCGTTATAAGTAAACTATTTTCATTTTCCTACCTCCCTCACCAACTTCATTCCCTGCACGAACACAGAGTCCCGGATCATCCCTTCCAGCTCGTCTGCCCGGATGTCAAGGTCCAGGTAGTGGTTGCCGCTGCGCATATGAAAGATGGCGGGATGCCCATTCAGCTGCTTGCCTGGTCCGAATACATCCATCCCCTCCTGGCCGGGGCGCACCAGCAGGACTTCCCACCATCCACTTGCTTCCTTGGAGATGCCGTTCCTGAAATTCAAGACAAACAGGTCGCGGGAGGCCTTGCGCAGTTTAAGGTGATGACCCAGTTCCATGATGGTGGTGTCGCGTCGCACAAAGAAGATCGTATCACCCCGGCGCCTGAATGGATATCCCATCCCCAGCCGGTCATCCTCCACCGGATGGATCCGGTCGCCATGCAGGATGAAGTTGTCGATCGTGTCCATCCGCCCTGCAATGCTGTCATACCGCTGTTCCCGCAAGGAGGTGAAGCTGTTTCCATGCTCAGATCTCTCCAGTTCTGCCGTTTCGAGGGTAAGTGTCCGGTCGATCAACGCAACGGAGGAGGCCTCCAGGGTCCAGATCCGCTGCCGGTCGATGCTGTAGATCGTTTGTAGACTGTCCGACAGGATAACATCGGCGCCACTTTCTTCGTTATCAGTAACGTCGATCCAACGGCCCCGCATCGCGCGCGGGAAACTGCGTTCATCATCCCGGTCCGCCGGTTGCGGCCTGGAGAAATAGTAGCTGTCGCAGCCGGTGAATAGCAGACCGCAGGCAAAGGCGATCAGGGTCATGGAAAGATGTGATGAACGAAGCATGATCGGTTCTTTCCGTGAAAGTAGGAGAAGACCGGAAGGGAAACCATGACCAGACGGGATTGATCCTTGTATTTATCACGGCATTAACACTTTACGCAGAAAATAGGATGGAAAAGAGACCTTCGTGAAGCACCATTCTGACCTGAAAAAACTGTAATTTCAGTTATCTATGTCCATATCCATAAGCCTCACCACGACACCATCCGTAAACGCAGCCCAGCAGCAGCATCGCATCCCGCTGGTCCGCGATATTCGGCTGGTGAACGAAGGGGCGACCACCTCCGAACCCCTGATCCTGCGCCTGCAGATCTCACCGGAGATATTCCTCGATCAGTCGATCCACATCGATTCCCTGCCCGCTGGTGGCGTCTGGCATTCGGGCCCTTTACCCATTCCGTTGCGTTGGGAGGAACTGGCGACCCTCACCGAAGGAATTTCCGGCAACCTGATGGCGGAACTATCGACCGTCGCCGGCAAGGTGCTTCACACCAGTGAACGGGATATCCGCGTCCTGGCCTACGACCAGTGGCAGGGACTGTCAGTCATGCCTGAACTGACCGCAGCCTTCATCACGCCAAATCATCCCCGGGTACAGGAAGTCCTGCTCCGGGCGGCCGCACTGATGGGCAGCTGGACGGGCCGCCCGTTGCTCGACGAATACCAGACGCGTAATCCGGACCGCGTCCGCAAACAGGCCGCGGCGATCTATCAGGCCCTGTCGGAATACGATATCACCTATGTCTCTGCGCCCCCTTCCTTCGAAACCTCCGGCCAGCGCAT
>CANHUK010000407.1 GCA_947463755.1 Chitinophagaceae bacterium | reverse complement strand
TTGACCAGATACATATGACCGCTTTGAATCATCACAGGCCGGTCAACTAATCCGTATCTCAGGATGTCCTTGTCACTGCAGAGAACATAATCATAACGGTCACGCATAACCGAAAAATTGCTGCGAAAGGCCCTTCTTGAACTATCTGTATGATCCCCGGACAATTGGTCGGCAGACAGCAGGCCCTTTGCAATCGGGCTCATGAACATGATGCGATGACTGAGCCAGCCCTCGTCACGCAACCGGGTGGTGATGGAAAACACATAGTTTCCGGATTGTTCATACCATTGGTACAATGGCATGGCCTGCGCATGCAGAAATCCCTGGATGCGCTTTCCATGCCGGTAATACGTATTCAGGAAGGTAACAGTGAAGACGGTCATAAATGCATATCTGAGTATTATAGTTGTTCCAAGACCCAGATGTCTGATCACCCTTGATCCGATGATAAAGCACTGGAGCAAGATCACGAAGTAGAACGACAGGAGTAGGCGTGGAGGCTGTAGTGAATCACCGACAAATACATGCCATGGGATCAGGGCGGCTATCAGGAGAAGCAGTATCGTCCTTTGATCAGAAATGCGAATACGCAAGGTGAGTGCTGTCAGCACCAGCATGATCAGGATGCCATAGAATAGGACATTCAGATAGTTATAGGTGACCTTGATCGTCGTCTGAATGGGAACGCTGTATTGCCCGATATCCAGCAACAACTTTCCGGAAGGGTCAGCCTTGGTCATGCCTGCATGGGGCTCTACATATACCTGCTGGCTTGGAGACCACTTGAGGCCCACCAGCGGGTTGCCCGTTTGTATCAGGTTCTTGACCAGTACCGGTCCGATGAACAGGATCGGCAACAGCGCAGCAAAGGCGCCTTTCGACCAGCCGCGGGTCTGAGCGATCATCGATACGATGATGATGATCGGAAGGCCAAGCTGCAGCCATCCCGTGTATTTCACGGCACAGGCCATCGAAAAGGCAAGCAATGCGAACCATAGCCTGAATGGCCGTTGGCGCTCAAGTACCCATGCGAAACCTGAAATGATCAGGTAGATGTTGATCGAGTCCACTTTTGCAATGCCGAACAAATAGGGAATGCCTTCGGGAATCAGGAGCAGAGATAATACGATGAGCAGGGCTGCGCGGGGGGAGACATGTTTTGCCGCAACCAGGTATGCTCTCCGGACAAGCAGTATCCCGAAAAAAGCGTCCAGCAAAAAGATGGACAGCTTGCCCCCGATCGGGAAAGCCTGCGCAAAAAGGTATTCCACACCCATTGGCATCGTAGTGTAGGCGGTGCCGGACGGATTGAAAGCAAGCCCGTGATGAAAGACCCACTCTGCGTTGTGTACATACGCAAAGATGGCATCATAGTTCATTGGCGGCGAGAGGGGAGAGAAAAGATAGGGAAGATACAGGACCAGCAGAATGACGGCCGGTTGCCATTTGACCCTCCGGGTTGGCTGGAACCATCGCGGATGACGCATCAGGGCCATCGCCACGGCGATGATGTGCAGTGTGTGCATCAGCATCACGGTCGTTTCACCTTCAAAGCACAGGGATAGTAACAGGAACACGAGGTGATTGAAGGCCATGCCCGTGATCAATGCCGCATCGGCCCCAACATCCTTCCACTTTAGTCTGGCATGCAGCAACCCACCGATCGAGTACAACGACGCGATGAGCATGAGTGCGGAAAATACCGATGCCGCCAGTTCTGAAAATGTCAGTGTATATATCATTCAGTTCCTTCCCTTCGTTAACTGTTACACGTAAATGCGATCATGAACACCCCTAATTCTTTGTCATCATTTCGACACGTTACCGATCAACCAACCGCGACTGCTGCCCGGACCATTTATCGGTGCAGACAAAGGGGCCGGAGGCGTAAAGTGATCGCTTCAACGAGATTCAAAGGATTGGAGGTTCAATGACGAATGATGCACATTTACCAATGAAGATCCTGAGTTGTGTATACAGGCGGAACGGATGGAATGGAAACTGATCCACGAACCGGATATCCGCATCGGTCATTCAAATGATATGGATCTTGCGTACCACAAATTAACTGAACCGCAAGCGGAGCAAACCAACACAGATCAGCGCAGTCCCGGACCAGTACAAACATTTCAGTGATCCGGTACTACCAGAACTATGTATGCATGTGCGAAAGATAAGGCAGGCAACATTAGCAGTCAACCCTACCCTGTATTTGAATGAACCGGCGTGTTTCCCTAAGGCATCGTCTGCCCTTAGTTCCCAGACCCCGGAGGAGCAGCCTGACCTTTACAGCTTCAGGTCCTCGATTATGTAGGATTCGCCCCGATCATCGGGATCTATACCCGGAATTATCCGATCCGCATGAAATGGAATGCCAGGTCAGTGATGCAAAGGCACTCGACAAGACGAGGTCATGACCATGGGGTTATGTCGTTCCGACATTGTTTGGGTAGCCGGTTAGACCGGTCACCGGAAAAACATGAAATTCCACACAGGCGTGCAGGTCATCACGTCATGACAGGATACACAGCTATCCCGCGCGCCTGCCAAGCACACGCCTGATCTCTGAAACCAGTCCATCCCTGGCTGGATCATGGCCGAGTTGCCAGAACATAATGCCGCCGAGCCGGTGATCAAGCACATACTTTGTCTTCAAGGCTATGGAACGCTTGTCGTCGAAAGTTGCATACACACCCTCTCCGGGATGGTAGGCGTAGGGCGCCTGCGCTATACTGTCCCAGTACTGACGGAAGCCCTGTGCCTCTGAGATTCGCGTCGGAAACTGATTATAGCCGATGAAATGGCGGAAAGTCCCCGACTGGTAGCGGCCATTCTGTTCCGGCGCAACACCCGTCCAGGTCCGGGCGTAAAATGCCGCGCCGATGATCATCTTCCGGGCAGGCACACCCATACCCAGGAGCCGCTGCACACAATTGTCCGTCGATTGCTTTTGCTGAGGTGTGCTGTACAACGCCGTGTGATGGCCTGTCACCTTCGATCCGCCACCGACCAGGTCATAGGTCATCAGATTCACAAAATCGACCAGCGGCATCACCGATGCCCAATCCACCGACTC
>CANHUK010000406.1 GCA_947463755.1 Chitinophagaceae bacterium | reverse complement strand
GTTCCTTAAGGGGGGTGACATCCTCATCGATCGGCCCGACGCGATCGAGCAGGTCGTCGTAATAGGATGTCGGCACTTGCAGGAATTCGAGTCCCCGGCGCTTGAGTTCCGTGACAGTGGCCACGATATCACTGGTAGCCATCGCGATATGTTGAACGCCTTCTCCGTCGTGGAATTCGAGATATTCCTCCACCTGCGATTTGCGGCGTCCCTCGGCGGGTTCATTGATCGGAAACTTAACATAGCCGTTACCGTTACTCATGACCTTGCTCATGAGGGCCGAGTATTCGGTCGAGATGTCGCTGTCGTCGAAGGTCAGGATGTTCCGGAAGCCCATGACCTCCTGATAGAAATGGACCCAGTGGTCCATTCTCCCCCACCCCACGTTTCCGACACAGTGATCGACATGCAGGAGGCCGGTCTCGGGGGCTTCAAACCGTGTTTGCCAGGGTCTGAAACCGGGCATGAAAGTTCCGTGGTAATCCTTCCGTTCAACGAACAGGTGGACCGCATCGCCAAAGGTTCGGATACCGCTGACGACACAGGTTCCAAATTCGTCCTGCAACGTCTCCGGCTCCCTGAAGGAGACGGCGCCCCGGGCGGTTGTTTCGCGCCAGGCAGATGCCGCATCGGGCACCCGGATGGCCAGGGTATGGACCGAATCTCCATGACGGTGGACAAAGTCAGCCACGGGATGACTGCTGCGCAGGGCCGTGGTGAGCACGATGGTGATCTTTTGCTGACGCAGGACATAGCTCACCAGATCGCGGCGTCCGGTCTCCGGACCGGCATAAGCCAGGGGCTGGAAGCCCAGGACGGAGTGATAGAAATGGGCGGCCTGTTTGGCATTGCCTACGAAGAATTCGATGTGGTCGGTACCTTCCAATGGCAGGAAGTCGGCACGCGGCGATGCCACGGCTTGACGGATGGTCTCCATGATGATGAAGTTTGGTTCAGGAATGTAAGGTCAGGACAGTTGGGAAGCAGCGCGCAGGAGCGCGCGTGGAGATCAGGCACATGGACCCATGGCCAGTACCTCCATCAGGAGGCAGTAGGAACGGCGTTCGTCGCCGAAAGTTTTGTATGGATAGTCGGGCACCATCGGCACAAATATAAACAGGATGCAGGTCCCTTCCAATGCAGGGTGAGGGTGTTTGTTATCTTCACAGCGAAAAAAGGAACGGATGCGAAAAATCGGCATACTCGGCGGCGGTCAGTTGGGCCGCATGATGTTGCAACAGGCAGTCAACTACCCGGTGGAGACCTGGGTGATGGAGAACGACGAGCATTGCCCGTCCGCCAACCTCTGCCATCGGTTCGTGAAAGGTGATATCCGTGACCGGGAGGCGGTGATCGCTTTTGGCCGACAAGTCGATGCGCTCACCATTGAGATAGAAAATGTAAGTCTGGAAGCCTTGCAGGTGTTAGAGTCCGAGGGCATCAGGGTTTTCCCGAACACGAGGGCCCTGGGCATCATCAAGAATAAGATCCTTCAGAAAGAATACTATCGGGCCAACAACATCCCCACTTCTGCATTTCGTGTCTTGAGCGACCGGAGCGCATTGCAGGCATCCGGTGTCAGCCTGCCGGCCGTACAGAAACTGGCCACGGGCGGATATGACGGGCGCGGGGTGATGATCCTGCGTCGTCCGGAGGATCTGGCATCCGGGTTCGATGCGCCATCGGTATTGGAGGAGATGGTGGAGATCGAACGGGAGCTGGCGATCATCGTGGCCATCGACGAAAGGGGCGGACAGGCCGTCTTTCCGCCCGTGGAGATGGCCTTCAATCCCGAGCTCAACCTGCTGGACTATCAGCTCTGTCCGCCGGACCTGCCCCGTGCAACCCTGTGGAAGGCGGAAGCGGTAGCGCAGTCGGTGGCGCGGAATCTGGGTTCGCCCGGACTCTTCGCCGTTGAACTTTTCGTAGACAGGTCGGGCGAGGTGCTGGTCAACGAGACGGCTCCCCGTGTGCACAACAGCGGGCACCACAGCATTGAAGGTAATTTCTGCTCGCAATTCGACATGCTATTGCGCATTGTCCTGGGCTATCCGCTCGGCGATGCCGACATCATCCTGCCTTCCGCAATGATCAATCTGGTCGGGGCGGATGGATATGAGGGGGAGCCGGTGTACGAGGGGCTTGAGGAAGTGATGGCAATGGAAAGAACGTTCGTGCATATCTACGGCAAACGCGAGACGAGGCCCGGCCGCAAGATGGGACACGTTACGGTGCTGGCGAACGACCGGCATACGTTGATCCATCAGGCGGAAAGGATCCGAGAGACGATGAAGGTGAAGGGTATGATCAAAAAATGATTTTTGGGTAGGCGTGGCCGTTAGTATGAAATAACGAACGGACCGGACAGGTCAAGTTTATTGATGCACGGTTTTACGAAACGCCCAGATACTCTTATATTTATATTTATTCACATAACATGACACAACAGGACAGCAAGAACATCCTGGGTACGGAGCCCGTCGTAGGCATCATCATGGGCAGCGACAGCGACCTGCCGGTGATGAAGGCGGCTGCGGAGCAGCTCGATGCCTTCGGTATATCATATGAGGTGACGGTCGTTTCGGCGCACCGTACGCCCATGCGTATGGTGGAGTATGCGCAGTCGGCCCGTGGACGCGGCCTGAAGGTGATCATTGCGGGTGCAGGCGGAGCGGCACATCTTCCGGGCATGGTGGCATCGCTGACCACGCTGCCGGTGATCGGGGTGCCTGTCAGGTCTTCGAACTCGATCGATGGCTGGGATTCTATGCTGTCCATTCTCCAGATGCCCAATGGCATTCCCGTAGCCACGGTGGCATTGAACGCTTCGAAGAATGCGGGGATCCTGGCCGCCTCGATACTTTCTATTGCGGACAGTGCGCTCTCGGACCGTTTGGCTGATTACAAACAACAAATGGAAACCGAAGTGCTCGGCAAGGCGGGTAACCTCCGCCAGGAGGGCTGGCCTAACCGGTTCGATCATTGAGTCGTCAACCTCGAAACGTTAATACTCAACCCTTGGAGGGTACCACAACCCTTGGAGGGTTACCCGACCCTTGGAGGGTTACCCGACCCTTG
>CANHUK010000405.1 GCA_947463755.1 Chitinophagaceae bacterium | reverse complement strand
GGTCCTGGAGATATAGAAGACATCGGGGTCTTCATCCATCTCGTTCAACCTGTCCGGGTCGTCTGCCATCTTGACCACGAGCCGAAACTCATCCCATAACTCAAGGGTCAAGGGGTTTCCGCACCGGTCGCAGCTCATATCCGCTTGGCCTCCGATCTCAAAACGCAGGAGCATGAAACCCGAGTGTTTGTCGAGTACCATCTTCACCCGCGCCCTGATGGAGGAGAACTCCTCCTGAGGTCGCTCCGCAAAGAACTTGTCATCCACCTCATATTCAAAAACATGTTCACCCGGTTTCAGACCCACGAATGCTATGTCGTAATTCCTGTGGCCGGACATGTCTCTGCTATTTGAGGTGGGCAAAGGTATGATTTTTTCCACATTTGAAAAACTCCCGGTCAATATCCCCCGAAACCTTTCAGGAAGTCCGGGCAGGCCAAGCCCAGGGGGCATCGTCTTTATTCAAGTGGACGTAAATTGCAGCATGCCGCTGCGAACGAATGGTAAGTTTTGGACCGGGTTCCCTTGGTGGCCGGTACTGCTGGCCCTGACCCTGCATGTATGCACATGGTTTCCGGAGTTGGTGGAAAAAATATACGGTCGATCTTTCTATCCACGGATGGGTTCAGCTCTCCGGATCCTCACGGGCTGGTGGTCGGTGAGCTTTGGGGATCTCATCTACATTGCGGCCATTGTCTTCCTCCTGCATCGCTTCATTCTGCTGATCCGGCGCAGGCGGATGGGTAGGTGGCAGTCCATCCTCTCGGTCATTTGCTGGGTCTATGTCGGGTTCCAGCTGGGTTGGGGGCTGAATTACAATCGGCTTCCGGCGGAACACCGGATCGGATTGAAGTTATCGTCAGGGGATACGATCCATCTGCGGTCGTTGACAGCCCGTCTGCTGGAAAAGACCAACGCCTCTGCGGTGATCCGCCGGGCACATTTGCCACCGCCGGCATTCGACAGCCTGGTCGGCGCCGCCCGCAGTGGATATGAGACCCTGTCGCATCGGGGACTGCTGCCTGCACCCGGACCTATATCCGTCAAGCGCTCGATCTTCGGTGTCATGGGCAACTACCTGGGATACTCGGGTTATTTCAATCCTTTCACCGGTGAAGCGCAACTGAACGATGCCGTGCCGGCCGTGCTGCATCCCTTCGTGGTAGCGCATGAGATGGGGCATCAGCTCGGCTTCGCACGCGAGCAGGAGGCTAACCTGACGGGATTCCTGGCGGCCCGCGCCTCAGGCGACAGTCTGATGCGGTACTCCGCCTATTTCGATATGTTCCTGTATGCAAACGCAGCCCTCTATCGTTCGGACAGCATGGCAGCCAGGCGCCACTATGAAAGCTTAGCGCCATTGGCCCGGAAGGATCTGGAAACCTTGAGGGCGTTCAGGATCCGTTACCGGACCGTACTGGAAGAACTGACCGACTGGTGGTACGACCGATTCCTCAGGCTCAATGGTCAGGAACAGGGCGCCAGATCCTATGGGCTGGTGGTATCCGCCCTGTTGGCCCTTTGGACCAGGGATAACGACATCTGAGATGCTCAGGGATTTCTCTTGCACCCTCAAATAAAAACGGGGAAGCTCCCGGCCTCCCCAATGTCCTTCTCTGATAGGTTATCAACGACTGAATGTGAAGTTCATTCACCCGATGCAAAGCCTCAAAACTCCGAGGGTGAAAAAGGTGATTTTTTTGGGCTTCATGTTTTTGTACAACGACTCATAATTAATTGTAATTCAATATTTAAATAGGTGAGTCACTTATTTTTTAATTTTGCACATTCCCATGCTGTGACCGGCATTCTTGCCTTGTCCTTTTCTACCTTTGCACACATCATGCAACTTCTGCGTCTGTTTCCGATCTTATTGGCCTTTGGTTTTGGGATTCCTGGTTTTGGCCAGACACCGGATTCCATGATCATGCAGCCCAATAGTCCCATGATTCGCAGGCTACTTTCCTCCAGGTCGGTTTTCCAGATACAGACCATCATGCGCAAGCAAAGGGGAAACATCGAAATCGGTGTGCCGATGCACACCAACCATCTTTACGATCTATACAAGAAAGGCGATGGGCTGTATGCGCACATCTCGGCAACCGGAATCATTTACAGGATCACGGAGGCGGCCGGCGGGGATTCGGTATTGTTTCGTCGGATGGACAGGACCACACACTTCGGTTACAACATAAATGCGCTGGGTTTCACGCTGAACGACCGACTGTATAATTTCGGAGGATACGGCTACTGGCGATGGAATGGTCAGTTGCGTGCGTACAACGAAGGGATGCGGGAGTGGCATATTGTTCCCCTGGAGCGAGAGTTACCGGTGACCAACGGAGGTCCGCATAGTTTCATTTGGCTGGATGCGGGTGGAGAACGACTCTATGTACTTCGGACCTTAAGAGGCAACGAGGCGGTCCTGAATGATCCGATCAGATGGGCTGATACGACACACTACCTGCGGCTGAATGACCTGCGATGGGTTCCCATCGGTACGGCACCGAAGATCGAAGTGTCCAATGACATCCTGCGGGTGTTGGTATCGATGGACTCCGGCCTGCTCTTGCAGACCAACGGCGGAATCGAATACTGGAATTTCCCGCGCAACCGGGTTCGGACCCTGGTGAACGACAGCCTCCGGGCAGAGCTGTTGACCATGCTGGGCAACCACTATATGTGGTATGATGCCGGCCGCTTTTTCATTGGTGATGCGCATACCGGTAAGCTGGATTCCATCGCATTGTCTGCCACCGATTTTGTCGACACCCCCCGGACAGTATACCTTCCGTTTGAATCTCCTTTTGGCCTGCTGGCGTACCTGGTGGCCGGTGGCCTGACGGCTGCCTTTTTCGTGGCCTGGGTATGGAAGCGAAGACGGTCCGGCTCCGGTGCACCCATGAACCGGGATCCTGGTGAGCCGCTCAGGCAAGACACAGACATCCGACAGGTGGAAAACATCCCCAGGGAGACGATGCGGAGTGTGGAGGAAGTACCCAGGAGCTTTGATCCTGATCTCTTTGATGCGGTAGAATGGTCGCTGATCTGTTTGCTGGGTCAGCACGGACTGGAACCTGGCAGGACTACG
>CANHUK010000404.1 GCA_947463755.1 Chitinophagaceae bacterium | reverse complement strand
TTATTTACCCATCAATATTCAACCATGAAAAAGGCGATCGTTGCCGGGCTCACAGCGGGGGTTGTGTTGCTGATCCTGAGTTTGCTGTTGTTTTTTCTGCAGGTCAAATTCTTCCCTGGTCTGGCTGACCTTTACTGGAGTGAAATGTTCAGATGGTCGGATGCCTCGACCGACTGGATGTTCTATGCCCATCCCTTTGTGTTGAGTTTCGCCCTGAAGTGGTTCTGGGAGCGATACAAGGATGTATTTTCCGGCAGCAACATCCTCAGGGCCTTCGAGGTTTCCCTGGTGTATGGAGTGATTGCGATGATCCCTGTTTTGTGGATGACCTACAGTGCCATGAACCTGAGTTTAATGCTGGTATTGACCTGGCTGATCTATGGCATTCTTCAGGCCTTTATCGCCGGCATCATCTTTTCCTGGCTGAATCCGTAACCGGGAGATGACCGGTTTCGTATGGGCGGGGCATGCGGATTGAACGTATGTTCTGCCTTTTCTATTTTTGCTGAAATTCCGGGACATGCCGATCAGCATTTTTGTTACGGGTGGGACATTCGACAAAGAGTACAATGAGCTTACGGGCACCCTGTTTTTTAAGGACACACATTTGATGGAGATGTTGCGACTTGGGAGGAGTCGCCTGGATGTGCGCATCCGCACCCTGATGATGATCGACAGTCTGGACATGACGGAGGCAGACCGGGAGTTGATCGTGGAGCAGTGCCGTCATTCGGAAGACGAGCGTATCGTCATCACCCATGGCACGGACACGATGGCGGAGACGGCGCGGGTATTGGCGGCCCGATCGATCGGCAAGACGATCGTACTTACCGGGGCGATGATCCCCTACAAATTCGGCAGTTCAGACGGGTTATTCAATTTGGGCAGTGCCCTTGCCTTTGTTCAGACCCTCTCACCCGGCGTATATGTGGCGATGAATGGCAGGGTATTCACCTGGGATAATGTCTGGAAGAATAAAAAAACCGGAGAGTTCGAAGAGCTCCCCGGTTTATGATGATCGTAACGTTTGGATCAGCGGCCCGGATATTCGAGCAGTTTGAAGAATTGGTCGAGTTGGGGGAGGATCACGATCCGCGTGCGGCGGTTGGCGGCCTTACCTTCGGGTGTGGTGTTGGATGCGACCGGGAGGTATTCGGCTCTGCCGGCGGCGGCCATTTTGGCGGGATCCATTCCATATTCTTTCTGGAGCATTCTGACGACGGTGGTAGCTCTTTTGGCGCTCAGGTCCCAGTTGTCGGCCAGCAATCCCTTGGTGAAGGGAACGTCATCGGTATGTCCTTCGACCATGAATTCGATATCGGGCTGGTTCTTCAGGACGGTGGCTACTTTTCCGAGGACCTCTTTGGCCTGATCGGTGACGTCATAGCTGCCGGACTTGAAGAGCAGCTTATCGGAGATGTCGACAAATACGACGCCTTTATCGATCTTGATGTTGATATCCTTATCATCGAGGTTTCCGATGGCACCCTTGAGGTTCATGACCAGTGCCATGTTCAGGGAATCCTTCCTTGACATCTGGCGTTGAAGGCCCTGGATGTAATTGTCCTTGGATCCGATGTTCTCGAGGGATTTCTTGATGCTTTCTGCCTGGGACGAGGATATGACAGAGAGGTCTTCCAGTTGTTTCAGCGCCTGATTGTTGTTTTTCTTGAGCATGTTGTTTTGCTCTTCCAGGAGGGCGACCTTCGATTCCAGGGCTGCGCGGTTCCGATCGATCCCGGCTTTTTCATCCCGGCATGACTGTATCTGGGCCTGATATCCTTTGATGGATATCTCTGCCTCGTTGAGTTTTCCCTGGAGGGATTCGAACTTCTTCGTACTGACGCATGAAAAGAGCGTCAGACCCAATCCCATCAACAGCAAGCTTCTTTTCTTGATCATGTTTTTATTGTTGTTAGTGAAGATTCAATCCAAATAGCGGAATAAAGTTAAAACAAAGGCTTGAAATCGGTGAAATCAACGGCTAAACTATTCGATGACGGATCATAAACCATTCTGTCCTGTCCGATTTACATCTGTTTTTTGCTTTCGGGAAGTCGTCATTTTTTTCATATTTTAGACTTCAAATACATCCTGTATGAACAGACGTGATGCGCTGGGCCGGGTTGCCCTGATATTTGGTGGCACGATCGTGGGCGGTGCCGCTTTCCTGGAGGGTTGCCGCCAGCCGGATGCAAAGTCCGCAGCCGGGTTGAGTTTCTCTCCGGAGGATATCGCCTTTCTGGACGAGGTAGCTGAAACGATCATTCCTGCCACGGACACTCCGGGTGCAAAGACGGCCAAGGTGGGTGCATTCATGCAGGTGATGGTGACCGATTGTTACGAGGAAAAGGATCAGAAGGTCTTCATGGATGGCATGAAAACCATTGACCAGGCCTGTCAAAAGGCGCATGGACAAGGATTCATGAAGGCTACACCAGAGCAGCGCCACACGCTTCTTTCGGGCATTGATAAGGAGCTGAAGGAATACAATGCCAAGAAGCAAAAAGAGGATCCGAACCACTATTTCGGGTTGATGAAGCAGCTCACGCTCCTGGGTTATTTCACCTCCGAGATCGGTGCTACGCAGGCTCTCCGGTATGTGGCCGTTCCCGGTCGCTACGAAGGTTGTGTCCCTTACAAGAAAGGAGATCGTGCCTGGGCATAATCCGGCGGGGCAGCAGGTCTGCATCAGATCTTGGCTGAACATACGCATCGCTTAGTATCGAACCAATCAAAACGAGCCATATGACGATCGACAGAAGAAGGTTTCTGAGGGCAGCTGCATGGGCGGCATCCGGTTTAACATTGACGGGGATCGCCTGTTCTTCGGGCGGGTCAGGCGGACAACAGGGTGATACGACGATGATCGGTGCGTCCGGTGCTTCAGATGGGGTGGCCCTGGCGTCATTCGGTCTGCAGTTGTATACGCTGCGGGACGACATGCCTAAGGATCCAAAGGGAGTCATCAAGCAGGTGGCCGGATTCGGTTACAAGGAACTGGAAGGGTATGAAGGTCCGCAAGGTATGTTCTGGAACATGCCACACACCGATTTCAAGAAATATCTTGATGAACTGGGGCTGACCATGGTTTC
>CANHUK010000403.1 GCA_947463755.1 Chitinophagaceae bacterium | reverse complement strand
TTTCCGTGAAATTACCGGTGCGTACAACCATTGTACCGTGCTGGGCATGAGAACCGGCGAGGGTCAGACCCTGCTGAACCCGCCGATGGACAGGATCCTGCAACCCGGCGACGGCATCATCGTCATCGCAGAAGACGACGACAAGATCATCCTCGCCCGGGATACCACCCCCTCACCGATGACTGAAGCCATTCGCGAACGCCGGGAAAGCGCACTCACCCCGGAACGTACCCTCATCATGGGCTGGAACGCAAAGGCTGCGCGGATCATCCAGGAACTCGACCACTATGTTCCGGCCGGATCCCGACTGCTCGTTGTCAGCGAACAGGAACCACCGGAAACGGAATTACAAGAAACCCGGGATGCCCTCGTTAACCTGACCCTGCAGACAGAACAAGCCGACCTCACCGCCCGGAAAGTGATCGAACGGATCGCACCTGTCGATTACGATCACATCATCCTGCTCTGCGACCAGGAACTGGACGTCCAGGAGGCCGATGCCAAGATCCTGATCAGCCTGCTGCACCTGCGGAATCATGCGGAACAACATAGCAAAGACCTGAACGTCGTCAGCGAAATGCGTGACGTCCGCAACCGCACCCTCGCCGAAGTCGCCAAGGCCGATGACTTCATCGTCAGCGATAACATGATCTCGCTGTTGCTCGCCCAGATCAGCGAAAACAAAGCCCTGGCCGATGTCTTCGACCGGCTCTTCAGCAATGAAGGTTCTGAGATCTACATCCGCCCCATCAGCGATTATGTGAAAACCGGCATCGAAATGGACTTCCATACCCTGCTCGAAGCGGCCGCCCGCAAGGGAGAAACCGCTATCGGATACCGCATCGCGGCCGACAGCCGGAACCCGGACAGAGCCTACGGCGTGGATTGCAACCCGATTAAATCCGTGAAACGCAGCTTCCAGCCGGAAGACCGCATCATCGTACTGGCGGAAAGCTGATCGCTGCCGCTACTTCGCGGCCTTGCGGTCAGGTTTACCGCAAATGAGCAAAGTCCCGAAGAACAGCCAATTTAAGGTCCTTCGGCCAATTCCTTGAGATGTCTGAGCTAAAAGGGCCGGCCTCAGGATGACAGCCGGGGGGAGGTCCTTCGCTGCGCCCGGGATGACAGTGCGGGGGGCTTCGCGCAAGTGCTTGCAGCCGATATTTTTTTCACGCAACAACGCCACCCCGCGCTTGTCATCCTGAGCGCAGCGAAGGAACAATATCCCCCTCGTATTGTCATCCTGAGCGCAGCGAAGGACCCCCCCACACTGTCATTCCGAGGCCTCCGAAGAACCTTGTATTGGCTGCCCAAATAATTGAACGCATAAACTTAGGATGCGAGGGAAAAATTCAGGAGGCCGCGAGATAGCCTTCGCCTGAAGGCTGACCCGCCCCGCGGCTGAGTTCGGTTTCCGTCTCCTCAAGGCCCGACAGAAACCGGGCGCGATGGGTGACCGACATGGGTTGAGGAAGGGGAAGAATTTCTGGTTCGGGGGTCACAAGCCTGCCACCATCCACAAGATTGGCCTTTGACTGATGGTAGGCGGCCACCGAGGCCATCAACTGCTCGATGTAACTATCCCAGGAATAGGATTCCACCGCGGCATGCGCAAGCCGGCACATATCGGGATAATCCTCTGCTTCAAAAATTTGAGACACTGCGGCAGCGATCAGGTCGGAACGATTTTCCGGACAATAACATCCGAAATCGATCGCACGCGAAAAGGTTTCAGTGAACTCGCCATATGGCGTGACCACCACCGGCAGATACATGAACATGGCTTCCACCGTGGCGGAAAATGCTCCCCAGCGCGGCGTCGTATTCACAAACACACGCGCCTGACGCATCAGATCATAGTACAAGGCCCGCTGTTCCGGATGTCCCTTGTCGAGGTACCCATGACAATGCACATCTTCCGGCAACGGACCGAAAGATCGTTCAGACATACCAACAATGTCCAGCCGCAGGTCTGCCATGACCGGCTTCAACAATTTAAAAGCCTCGATCAACTGACGGGCCCCTTCGACATATTTATCCTTTCCGATGAAGAGTATCCTGCGGGACGACATCCGCAGACGAATGATACCCGCCTCGTCATCCGGCCCAACCACCGCATTGATCACATTACCCAGATAATGCGTCTCCGGGTGCCTGTAGCGGTCGATCATATATCGTTCCACCCGCGGGAATAATGGGAAGATCAGATCGGATCGTTGGATGCAGGCATCCTCCCGGGCAATGGAGGCGCGCTCGAACAGATCAGGTTTGCGATCCTTGAAATATCGGATGTGATGATCGTAGGTCCAGTCGCCGAATTGCAGGCAGGTCGCCTGACTCATACCAGCCGAACTGAAACTGAAGGTCAGGAAGATGTGATGATCCGCATCCGGATGCGCCTTAATGGCAGAGCGGATGCGATGCTTTACATCCAGGTAGTGGATGAAGGAACGAAAGTAGTCATAGGTCGTATCCGGCGAGACCCGCCGTACAAAAGGCATCACCCTGCGATTGAACCATCTTCTCAGACGGGGACGCGGATTGATGTCGACCCGATGGACACGAACCCCCTTCCGAATGAGCGTCTCTGTGAAACAGTACGGCACATTCGACCAAGTAGATAGCTTTGAGGAATCCCCATTCGTGAAAACGATCACTTCATTCATCCATCCGGATAAACGCTGAAATGACCGGATTAGTGTGCCGGACCCGCTACTGAGCAGTTCAAGCCATCAGTGCCCGCAACAGGAAAAAGAGGACAGATGGGCAGAGCAGACAGCCCATGCCCGTGTAAAAGGTCGCCGTCAGCGCACCGTAAGGTACTAGCCTGGCATCCGTGGCCGCTAGTCCGGCCGCCACCCCGCTCGTCGTTCCGATGATCCCGCCATAGGCCATCGCCGTCTGCGGATTGTCCAGACCAATACGGCGGGCCAGCAAAGGTGTCAGGATCGTCACCAAGATCGTCTTGATCACCCCTGTGGCAATGCTGATCGCGATGACTTCGGAGGAAGCCCCCAGCGCCGTGCCGGTTACCGGACCTACAATAAACGTACAGGCACCCGCCCCGATCGTTGCCAGGCTCACCGGATCCGCGT
>CANHUK010000402.1 GCA_947463755.1 Chitinophagaceae bacterium | reverse complement strand
CAGCGTGGCGCGACCATCACCCCGCCGCGAATAGCGGGTAACACCGGCCCCTTTGAGCTGGACATCGAATCGCCTGCCCTCGGGTGATATATGCTCCCCCAGCAGGATCGCCCGACCATCACCCAGCATCGTGAAGCCACCGAACTGATGACCGGCATAGGCCTGGGCAATGGGTGAAGCGTCCGGCGGCAGGATACCGCCGGAAAGATACTGCGCCCAGTCACCCTCCTTCATCCCCTCCGTTGCCAGCCCCAGCGATGCCGCGAGGGCATGATTAAAGATGACCAGCCCCGGACCCTTGACAGGCGAGGGTATCCTTGACTCAAAGAATGCATCTCCAAGTGACTGGTAAGTATGTTCGAAACGAAATGGACTGTTCATGTTCAATGCGGATGTAGTTGCTGAGCGCCCAACAACATCGCGGACGCTGCAAAGTTCGCATATACACTACTTCCGGACAAGTCAGGGGACAATGGACTGATGTGCGGCAATATATGCACGCATGGTCTTGAAATCGGCCTCATCTTTCAGATCATCCGAAAGCCGGTGCAGCCTTTCCAGCAACCGGCCCCTGCAGCCGCGGATCGTGTATTCCGGAAGACCATAGCCGTGCACATCCGTGAACTCCCAGGGATGGCAGTACAGACTGGCATAGCCGTCCGATCGCAACACGCGGCGGACCAGGTGCAGGTAGTAACTGTAGGGATAATTCTTGAATCCCAGCCAAAACAATGGGATCCGCAGCAGGGGACTGACGGAAGCGGGTAACCGAAGCATCCCCTCCTCCCGGTGCATGGTCCGGGGCCGGTGCAGATTGTTGTATCGGCCGGGAAGCCATGTCGGATGCAGGGAGGCATCATAGGTGTAACCCGCAGCGATCACATCGGCCATAGGGATGGCCCGCATCCTCGGCATCCGCAGGCCATTCACCGGGGCGCCGGTAATTTCCTCCAGTCGCAATCGCGCGCTCAGGAGATCGGCCGTTTCAAATCGGCTGTGATGCCAGGTATGCGAGGCGATCTCATGACGTTCGGCCAGGCTGCGGATGATCTCCGGATAGTGCCCGGCGAAATGCGCCGTCGTGAAAAGGGTCGTCTGAATATGCGGGAGAGACAGAAAAGGCATGATGCGCTGCAAGCCATCATGACCGATCTCCAGCTGACGAACGGGATCGATCTGAAATCCGTATTCCAGGGGCATATCGAACTCTTCGACGTCAAAACTCAGCAGGATGGCGGGCTTCACAAGTTGGATTCCTTGATGATATAATGCGGTCGACGCTTGGTCTGGTAGAACATTTTTGCGATATAGATCCCAATGATGCCCAGGATCAGCAGGTTGATGCCACCAAAAAAGACAATGGTCACGATGACGGAGGCCCAGCCATGGATGGCCAGGCCATTGCTTAGAGCATAAATGACATATGGTATATACAGGAGGGATAATGCCGACAGGCAGACGCCCATGTAGGCTGAAAAATAGAGCGGACGAGTGCTGAAAGAAGTCACCCCCTTCAACCCGAAGCCGATCATCTTTCGGATGGAATATTTGGTCTCTCCGGAATACCTGGGGGCGGGCTCATAGTCGATGCTCACCTGCCGGAACCCCATCCACTTGATCAGGCCCCGATAGAAAAGATCGTATTCGCCAAAATTTCTGAGCTGCGCGATGGCATTGCCACTGACGAGCCGGAAATCAGCAGATCCCTCCTCAATGTCGATATCGGAGACGGATCTCAGCAGGCGATAGAACATCCGGGAAGTCACCTGCTTGACCATCCCTTCATGTGATGACTGACGGCGTCGGGTTCTGACAATATCATATCCCCGCTCATACCAGTTCAGCATTTCCCGGATCAGTCCAGGTGGATGCTGCAGGTCGCAGTCCATCATGATCAGGATCTCTGCATCCGCATGGTCGAGCCCGGCCTTGATGGCGTTCTGATGTCCGAAATTCCTGGACAGTTCGAGATACCTGACGCGCCTGTCCATGCTGGCCAGGTCCTTGATGCGTTCGAGTGTATCATCCGTGCTCCCGTCGTCTACAAAGAGGATGGAAAACTCATAGCCGGAGTCATCCAGCGCCTTGCAGATCTCCTCATGGATCGCCCGGATGTTACCGGATTCATTATGAGCGGGCAACACTACCTGGATGGGCATGGTGAGGTTCGGTTTTGGGGTAACGACCGGACAACAGTTCCCGGGTGATCACAAACCAGGCAGCCACACATGGAAGGGCCTTGAGTCCGTAACGACCCACAAACGCCTTCCTGAACGTTCGGGGGAATATGTCTGTAGGAGAAAGAATGGTCAGGATGATGACAGCGAAAAGCAGCACCCAGGCCAGTGTCGAAGGCCTGGGCAGATACTGAATGAACCAGATGCCAAATCCGGTGACGGCGATCACATAGGTAGGGGATTCGGCCGAAGTGCTGAATACAACCAGGCCAATCAGGAGCTGCGCCAGATACCGCATCTGGAAACCGGGATCATGCCAGCGTTCTGTTCGGGCGAGCGGCATCAACATCAGCAAACCGGCCGGGATCAGGAACCACAGGTTTGAAACATTGTACCAACCCGTGATCCGGCGAAACATCCCCATGGCAGAAAGATCCTGCATGCCATCGGTCAGATTGGTTCCGATATTTTCGGCATTCTTACCCACCAGTCTGTGGTACCATCCCTCGTAGGATCCGAAAATATGGCCGGGGTCGGATAAGATCATTGGAAGAGCCGCCAGGAGCAGTGTCGACATCAACATGGCCACGAGCATCCGGCCATACCTTCCGCTGAACGGCGTGAACAGGATCCCCAGGATGCCATAAAGTTTCACCAGCAAGCCCCCGGAAATGAGCAACGCCGCAGGCCAGACTCGACCTTCACGCAGCCAGATCCATGCAAGGATAAGCCAGGCACAGAGCATGGTATTAAATTGAAAATTCTGCAGCGATCCGGTCATCTCTACGATGATGACACCCATCAACACCGCGCGCGCAGGATCCGATAACGGTAATCTTTTGATCGCCAGATATAAGGTAGCAGCGCCGAACATCACCCATAAGATCGCACCGGCAAAGTCCGGCATCAGGGCAAAAGGCGCGAT
>CANHUK010000401.1 GCA_947463755.1 Chitinophagaceae bacterium | reverse complement strand
CTCCTGGGCCCCGACCGGGATCCGAAGGTTTTCTGGTATGCACCCGGTAGGCATTGGGTCATGGCCTTGTACAATGAGAATTATGTGGCGATCTACAACTCACCGGATCTGAAAAATTGGACCTACAAGAGCCAGGTGAAGGGTTTCTTCGAGTGTCCAGAACTCTTCGAATTGCCGGTCGACGGAAATCCCGCACAGCGCAAGTGGGTGATGTATGCTGCTTCCGGCACTTACATGATCGGGCGTTTCGACGGAGCCGTATTCACGCCGGAGAAAGGGAAGTATCACTATCAAACCGGGGTTATGTATGCGGCCCAGACATACAACAACACGCCCGATGGACGTCGCATCCAGATCGGGTGGGGGAGGGTGGAATCCCCGGGCATGCCTTTCAACCAGCTGATGTTGTTTCCGCAGGCGCTCAGCCTGAAGACTACTTCCGAGGGGGTTCGACTTTTCTGTAACCCGATCCCGGAGATATCGACCTTGCATCGTGCACATCATGATCTGAGTGGCATGACCGTTGCCGCAGCTAATGAGCGATTGAAGACCGTGCCATCAGACTTACTGCACGCCGTCATGGAGCTGGAGATCGACAAGGGGCTGGGACTGGAGCTCTTCTACAAGGGAAATCCTGTCTTATACTACGACGGCAATTTTACGAAATTCAATGGGTTCCCTTACGAATCCGAGAGGCCCGGGTCCTTCCGTTTCCGGATCGAGATGATCCTCGACCGCACGACGGTCGAGGGATATGTCGATGGCGGCAAACTATTTGTTGCGGAAGCTCTCCGGCCCGCCAAGTCCACCAACGGCCTGGAACTTCGCGGTGACCTAAAGATCCACCGCCTCGATCTTTACGAGCTCGGGTCGATCTGGAAGTAGTCTATCATAAATGACCGGAACCCTTGGAGAGTTACCAACTCTCCAAGAGTTGGCAACTCTCCAAGAGTCCTTGTATTTCCTTCGCGCCCTTGCGGTAAAGCCTGGTACTCCTATTTCAACGTCGCGATCACGGCCTCGTTCGCCTTGCGAACCCGCTCTACATCCAGTTTCATTTTTTTCCGATCGTAGGTCATCAATCCGTTGACTTCGATCTCCACATCGGTCGTCTGCGTGTATATCGCTGCCGAATATCCGTTCGGGATCAGACCTTTGAGTTTTTGAGTGTACTCCACATATTTATCAGTCACTTCGCCGGAGGTCTTGTATTGGACGTAACCCCAGTTGCGGTTCTTCTCCCACAAATGTTCCTCCAGCGCCAGGCCGATACCGCCATATTCGCCAAGTACGTTTACCCGCTTGCTATCATACAATCCCATCACGGGATCCGGATAATGATGCATGTCCAGCATATCTCCGACATCGTAGTGATTTCCGCCGCTGGCGGGATTCACCAGCCTCGACGGATCGTAGGTCTTTGTCCGGTCGACGACCTCGGCCGTCTTGAACTGTCCCCATGCTTCATTGAACGGCACCCAGGTGACTACCGATGGATTAGATATGCACAGGTCCATGATCTCCTTCCACTCGCGATGGAAATTTTCTTCAGATGCCACACTCCGAACCAGTTCCTGTCCTGCGAAATAGTTCCGCTGCTCCCATCGCGGATTGCGGTCGCCACTCGGCATGTCCTGCCATACGAGGATGCCTTCCTTGTCGCAGTGATAATACCAGCGCGCCGGCTCAACCTTGACATGTTTCCGGATCATATTGAAGCCGAAAGCCTTTGTCTGCACCACATCAAATCGCAACGCCTCGTCGGTCGGAGCTGTGTACAACCCATCAGGCCACCAGCCCTGATCCAGTGGACCGAACTGGAAATAATCTTTATTATTCAACTGCATGCGCCATACCCCGTTGGCATCTGCCTTCGTCGAGATCTTACGCATACCGGCATAACTTTTCACCCGGTCGACAGCTGCGCCGTCACGCACCAGACTCACCTCCAGATCATACAAAAACGGATGCTCAGGAGCCCAAAGTTTCGCATCCGGCACAGGCACCAGCACTTCCTCACCGGCCGCGGCACGGCCCGTGCCCTTCAGTATGCCCTCGTCAAAAACTTTGACCTCCACCATATCCCCCGGACGAATGCCCTCTGTTAGGCCGGAGACGGTCAGATTGCCGCCATCGATGTTCGGCGTGATGCGCAAGGAATGCAGATGTGCCCTGGGTACGGGCTCGATCCACACTGTCTGCCAGATACCCGTGACGGCCGTGTACCAGATCCCGCGTGGATCCGCAACCTGCTTGCCCCGTGGCTGATAACCCTTGTCGGTCGGATCCCATACCCTGACGACCAATTTCTGATCACCCGTCTTGGAGATCCAGGGTGTGATGTCGAAACTAAACGGCGTGTACCCGCCCACATGAGAACCGATCTTTACATCATTTACCCAAACATCTGCCTTCCAGTCAACCGCCCCGAAATGCAGCAGCAGATCCTTCCCTTTCCATCCGGCGGGGATGCTGAACGTCCGATGATACCAGAGTTCCTGTTTCTCGCCAACGGTTTTCATCACGCCCGACAGGCTGGATTCCACCGGATAGGGCACCAGGATCTTTCCATCGAACGACGACGGAACATTGCTTCCGGCCGGCTTCAATGCATAATCCCACAAACCATTCAGGTTTTGCCAGGCCTCCCTCATCATCTGCGGACGCGGATATTCTGGCAGCGGCGCTTTCGGGTCGATCCGCGTCGCCCATTCCGTTTTGATGCGGTCGCCTGCAGGTTTCCAATCCTGTGCCTGCACGGAACAGGCCAATAAAACGGCGGCCATTGTCAGCCGGTTGATCATCTTCATCCAGGTCAATTTTGTTTATACAAATTAGGAAAAAAGACCCGAAAAACGCCGGTATCGGACATCATCCGTTCGTATATTCATCCTTTTGAAAGAAGCCCCATCAAGGCTTTCGCAACCCGACAAATCAACCCGACGCAACAAACACACGATTCCCATGAGATCGACTGTACTGAGGACATTGACAGTCTCCCTGATCTGCACACTTTTGCTGTCAGGCACTTTTCCGGCAGGAGATGTAAGGAGCACACTCCCACGCCGACTCGAGATCCTGTTCCTGGGGCACGAAAGCCGACAT
>CANHUK010000400.1 GCA_947463755.1 Chitinophagaceae bacterium | reverse complement strand
GGTGGATGGACGTTCAGCGGTGACGCTGGTTTTTTCGATCTCCGGATATAAGTCCCAGAACGTCAAGGCGGATGGCCGTTCGGAACTTGTCGTGAGTCTGGAGAAGGAGGTTGCGGCCCTGGATGATGTGGTCGTGATTGGATATGGTTCCATCAAGCGTAAGGATCTGACGGGAACGGTGTCTTCCATTGGTGCCTCGGAACTATCGAAGATCCCGGTGTCGAGTGCTGCGGAAGCCATTACAGGCCGCTTGCCCGGTGTTCAGGTGACGACGGTGGATGGTGCACCGGGCGCACAGGTTGTGATCAGGGTGCGCGGAGGCGGATCGGTCACACAGGATAATTCTCCTTTGTATATTGTGGATGGTTTTCCGGTCAACAGCATCAATGATATTGCGCCGGCGGACATTGCCACGATCGATATCCTGAAAGACGCGGCCACGTCTGCGATCTATGGTGCCCGGGGTGCGAACGGTGTGGTGATCATCACCACGAAAACTGCCAAGGCAGGGAAGACCACGGTTGCGTTCAATTCTTTTGGTACGGCCAGAACGCTGCCGCGCAAGCTCGAAGTGCTTTCCCCTTATGAGTTTGTGCTGGCCAACTACGAGTATGCGCGCCTGCGCAGTCAGGCCGATGTTGATAATTTCAGCAAGTATTTCGGTGTCTTTGAGGATCTGGAGCTTTATAAGTATCAGCGGGGAACCGATTGGCAGCAGGAGTTGTTCGGAGATCCGGCTTTTTCCCAGCAGCATAATGTCAGTGTAACGGGTGGTACGGCCAAGACGAAGTTCAGTCTCAGTGCCACGAACAACACCGACGAGGGCCTGATCCAGGGTTCCGGTTTCATGCGGAACTATCTGAATTTCAAGTTGACACATGATGTATCGTCGAAGATCAAGCTGGATTATGCCACCCGATTTGTGCACACGGTAGTGGATGGTGCCGGATCGTCGGGCAGTTCCAGTTTCAGGATCGGCGACGCGATCACCACGCGGCCGGTGAATGGCCTGGCGGATGTGATCACACTGGACCCGACGGGTACGGATGATGATTACGAGCAGTTCCTGAAAAGTCTGATCAATCCTTCCAAGCTGATCGCCCAGGATTACCGCAAGCGGGTGAATGGTACGTTGAACATGAACTTTGCGGCTTCCTGGAACATCACGAAGGGATTGACCTATCGTTCAGAATTTGGTCTGGACCTGGGTGTGGGCCAGCAGAAAAGATATTATGGTCCGCTGACGGGTGAGTCGCGCAATGTGGGCGGCAACCTACCCCTGGGTGAGATCACGCAATCGAATTCAAATGGATATCGCTGGACGAATACGCTCAACTATCGTAAGTCGGTCGGGAAGCATGATTTCACGATCCTGGGTGGTCAGGAGCTGAACATGCTGAACCGTGGTTTTTCCGAATTCAACCGGGCGAAATTCTTTGCGGAGAATATCGAACCGGAGAAGATGTTCGCCAACATGACGCTGGGCACCCAGGATCGTCATACGACGACGGTCTTTGCCGGGGAGCGGATCGCCTCCTTCTTCGGGCGGGTGAATTATCAGTTTGATTCGAGGTATCTGTTGACCATGACCTTGCGTGCGGACGGGTCGACGAAGTTCGCGCCCGGCAACCAGTGGGGTTATTTCCCGGCGGCAGCGCTGGCCTGGCGTGTTTCGCAGGAAGATTTCATGCAGGGTGTCAGGTTTGTGGACGATCTGAAATTCAGGGTGAGTTATGGACAGGCGGGCAACAATCGGATCAGCAATGATCTGTGGAGGATCCAGTTTGCACCGACCGACAATCGTCCGATCGGCTTTGGAGATGTAGCGCAGCCGTATTACGGTTATGCGTCATCGTTACTGCCGAATCCGGATATCCGATGGGAAACCACTGTCACGCGAAATACAGGTATTGACTTCACGCTCTTCAAACAGCGATTGTCGGGTACCCTCGATGCTTACTGGAATACGACGAAGGATCTGCTGGTAGAGTCTGACATTCCGCAGGTGACCGGATTCTCGAAGCAGCAGCGGAATATCGGCCAGACCTCCAACCGCGGTATCGAGTTGTCGTTGAATGCGACGCTGGTGCAGGCGAAAAAATTTCAATTGAACACAACGTTCAATATCGGCATCAATAAGTCGAAGATCGATAAGCTGGATGGCGTGAATGAGAAGCCGTTCACTTCGAACTGGGCGGGTACGGACCTGAAATCGCAGGATGACTATCGGGTATTCGTGGGTCAGACCATTGGTCTGATGTATGGATATGTAACCGACGGCATGTACACGTCCAACGACTTTCAGTCGTACAATCCGGTGACCCGGGTGTATACGCTCAAGCCGGGTGTGGCCAATGTCGGATCTTTCCTGGGCGGTATCGGTGTACGGCCGGGCGTCATGAAATTGAAGGATTTGAATGGAGACGGAGTGATCACCGCCGCGGATCGTCAGGTGATAGGCAGTGCGCTGCCGAAGCATACGGGAGGTTTCGGTATCAATGCGCTTTATGGGAATTTCGACCTGAGTGCGAATTTCAACTGGGTGATCGGCAATGATATCTATAATTCGGGCAGTATTTCATTCAATCAATTCTATCGAACCACTTATGGAAACATGCTGAACACGGTCAATTCGGATAGCCGTTACCGTTATATAGATGGTTCCGGTAACCTGGTGACGGATCTGGCTGCCCTGGACAAGCTCAATCCAAATCCGCAGATCTGGTCGCCTTTTTCGTTCGGTACGGCATCGCCGGTCTTCCATTCCTGGGCTGTGGAGGATGGTTCTTTCCTGCGGCTGAACACACTGACGCTTGGATATTCCCTGCCCGGCAAGCTCATTACCAACATGCGGATGACGAAATTCAGGGTCTACGCCACGGTGTACAATGCCTTCCTGTGGACGAACTATTCGGGCTATGATCCTGAGGTCAGCTCCACCCGCAGCGACGGATATGCGCAGTTGACCCCGGGTGTCGACTATTCAGCCTATCCGAAGAGCCGGAATTACACGGTAGGCATCAACGTTAGTTTCTAACCGAAAAAGCTCATTCAAACGCATCAGCCATGAACAGAATACAGATCATACTGGCCTTCATCATCATCGGTGGCCT
>CANHUK010000399.1 GCA_947463755.1 Chitinophagaceae bacterium | reverse complement strand
TTCGGAGTGACAGTCGCCTCCGTCAATAACTACAAGAAGAAATTCCGGGATGCAGGCATGTCCTTCGGTGCAGGCTCCAAGCGCGGACGCAAGGCCAAGGCCGCTTCCAGTGACGAAGTAGAAGCACCCGCCGTATCTCCCATCGGTCAGATCGGTAAGGCAAAAAGTGCAGGACAGGCCTATCGCTTCATCATCAATGGTGTGTCCGTGGAGATCTCCGGACAAGCACGGAACATCAATATCGGTAAGAATAGCATGGAGATCAATTTCTGATCTGTCAGCTATCAAACATACAAAGACCCGCCTCAGGCTTCCGCCAGGCGGGTCTTGTAATTTTAACAGTTCATGTGCCCGCGATTGTATAAAATTGCAGGCAACCTGAACACCATGTACCATCAATACCTCAAGATCCTGCTTGTCGCAGCATTACTCAGCGGGGCGTCTTCATGCCGTCGCCCTGAAGTGACCCTCAAGCCCCGACCTATTCCGGTCAAATCGCCTGTCAGACCACTCTCCCGTCATCGGGATGCCACGACGCCCGATGTTGCAGTCATCGCAGTGGCGGAAGCGGCCGCCCTCGAGTTTAAGGTGCCCAACCGCCGGCATGTCGTGGTCATCGACTACGATCGTTCGCTATTCGCGGAGCGACTCTTTGTGGTCGATATGAAGAAAAAGGCGGTGATCCTCCGCTCCAGGGTGAGCCATGCCATGAAGAGCGGTAAGATCTTTCCATCCGACTTCAGCAATATCCCCGAAACCGGGAAATCTTGCGTTGGCGCCTTCCGTACCGGAGAAACCTACCACGGACGTTTCGGCTATGCCATGCGTATCGATGGTCTGGAGTGGGGGGTGAATGACAATGCCCGGCGGCGGGCCATCGTATTCCATGACTATGAGGCACCTGTCGCTTATTCAAAAGGATGTTTCATCACCCCGCCTAAAGTCAACCGCCGGTTGATCGACATCATCAAGGGCGGAACCCTGGTGTATGTCCGAAAGTCCTGATCCGGAGGGAGTTTATTTTCATCATCTCGGTCAAGCCCTTTACTTTTGAGGCAGGCCGTTCAACGGATCGTCCGGCCTTCATTTATTTTCGGTTATACATACACGTTATGACGAATCAGGACAGCAGGCCCGACGCCGCATTCATGCGACTGGTAGGCATCATGGATGAATTGCGCGAGCAGTGTCCCTGGGATAGGAAGCAGACCGTGGACAGCCTGCGACATCATACCATTGAAGAGACCTACGAGTTGGCCGATGCCATCCTCGAAGGCGACTGGAAAGGGATCAGAGAGGAGCTGGGAGACTTGTTGCTGCACATCGTCTTCTATGCCCGCATCGGCAGTGAGGCGGGCCGGTTCACCCTGAAGGAAGTGATCGACGGCATCTGTGAAAAACTGATCCACCGGCATCCACACATTTATGGCGACGTAAAGGTCAACGATGAGGAAGATGTCAAACGCAACTGGGAGAAGTTGAAGATGAAGGAGGGAAAGACATCTGTACTCGCAGGCGTACCCAAGGCGCTCCCCGCGATGGTAAAGGCCATGCGACTGCAGGAAAAGGCCCGACAGGTGGGATTCGAGTGGGATGACAGCCGTCAGGTTTGGGAAAAGGTGAAGGAGGAAGAGGCGGAACTTATGGAGGCGCTGGATCATGCGGAGGCGCTGGATAAAGAAAGCCCCGGATACCAATCCGCCCGGGAGCAGGTGGAGGAGGAGTTCGGCGATCTGATGTTCTCGCTCGTAAATTACAGCCGGTTCATCGGCGTGGATGCCGAGTCGGCCCTGGAAAGGACCAACCGGAAGTTCATGGACCGGTTCACGCGAATGGAAGAAATGGCCATGACGGAAGGCAAAGCGCTGGCCGATATGAGCCTGGAGGAGATGGATGAGATCTGGAACCGGATCAAGGCTGCGCGTCAGGCTTGAAAACACGGAGCGTTCCCGTTACCGTAATTTTCACGAACTTCAGACACAAAGGGACGCTGGCCGTTGAAAAAATTCCTTTCCGATACCGTTTACAGACATGCCTATCTGCTGATCATTTCGGCATGGTTGTTCACGTTGTCATTCGTCTTCAGCAATTATCTGTCCTTCAACGAATCCCCGCAGGGGGTCCGTCGTCTGCTGCAAAGGCATATCGAACGATCGGAAAAAGATCTGGCCCTGCTTCTGGATGACACGGCCCGCATCGGTCGCTATCTCCGGGATGCAGAAACGGAGCAGGACGTGCAGGATCTCACGGTCCGGGCATACGGCGTGTTCATTTATGATGTCCGGGCCGATGGAGGCCACCGGCTCGTGGGCTGGAATACACAGCAGTCGATCCCGGGTGATAGCCTCGCCGCAGCCCCACCGGGTGGCGGCCTGGTGAAACTGCCCAATGGGCATTTCGACTGCATCCGCCGGGAGTTGATCGTCGGAGGGCGTCGCGCCCTGGTATGCGCGCTGATACCCATCCGCTGGGATTATTTTATCGAAAACGACTACCTCCGGAAAGGTTTCGCCGGGGCTCCGGGCGCGGAACGCTATTTCAGGATCACCGATGATGTCAGGGGCATGCCTGTCCTGAATACAGACGGCAAGGTCCTGTATCGTTTCGAATCCATAAGCGAAGCCGGCGAACCCGGCAGTGGGTGGCCAGGCATGCTCCTGCGATTGATCGGCACGATCTTCATCCTCTTCTGGCTTCACCTGGTGGCGATGGGCGTGCATCGCCATTTCGGCACGCGTAAGTCCATCCTCTTTCTCCTAACGTCCATACTGACGCTGCGCGGGGCCAGTTATCTTTTTCCCATTCCCATCGATTTCAGGCGCTACGAGCTCTTCAACCCTGTGATCTATGGATCCAGCCCCATTCTCAAATCGCTGGGCGATGTGTTGATCAATGCGCTGCTCTTTGCATGGATCATGCTTTTCGTCCGGTCGCTGACCCATGGCAAGGCGCCGGGGATGGTGGTGCGCGACCGACGCATCCGCATGCCCCTGTCGATCATCTTTTCGGGCGCACTCGTGTTCGCTACATGGTCTGCCGGCAACACCATTCGAAGCCTGATCGCAGACTCTGCCATATCCTACGAGGTCACCAGCTTCTTTAAACTCGACGCCTAC
>CANHUK010000398.1 GCA_947463755.1 Chitinophagaceae bacterium | reverse complement strand
GTGGGATTTTGGCGACGGGACCACTTTTACGGGCTCAACGCCTCCGCCCAAGACCTTCACCATCGGAGGGCTGTACACGGTGACACTGGTCGCCAGCGATCCGAATACCTGCAATGTAACGGATACCATCCGGCGCAGGGTGTATGCGGTACCGAGTCCCGTGGCGGCCTTTACTTATACGCCATTCCCTTCGGCAGAAAATACGCCGACCCGGTTCCTCAATGGTACGACCGGCGCCACCAGATATCAGTGGTCGTTCGGTGACGGAGCCACCTCCACCGAGGTCGATCCGGTCCACCAGTATGCGACCACGGGCATCAACACCGTCTGTCTGATCGCAACAAACCAGTTCGGATGCGTCGATACGCTTTGCCAGCCGGTACAGTCGATCGTCGTATCGGCGCTCGATGTACCCAACGCCTTCACGCCAAATGGTGACGGGCGGAATGACCGGGTATATGTCAGAGGCTTTGGCATCGTAAAGATGAATTTCAGGATCTACAACCGGTGGGGGCAGCTCGTATTCCAGTCAACGGACCAGACCATCGGATGGGATGGATATTTCAAGGGAAGGCTGCAACCCATGGATGCCTATGGCTATGTGGTGGATGTGGAATTCAATAACGGGGAACGGTTAACAAAGAAGGGTGACATCACCCTCCTGCGCTGATCCGGCATGGAATAAAGAAAAATCCTGCGTCATGAAGCAGCAGATCTGGAAGAAATCGGTCGTAAGGTTAACGGGACTGCGGGTCATCCCGCAGGTGGTGTTGGCATTGGCCGGATGGGTCTGCGGCGCTCCGGTTGCGCTTCGTGCGCAGAACCTGCATTTCTCGCAATTCTTCAATGCGCCGTTGCTGACCAATGCCGCAAATGCAGGGTTCATCCCGGAGTCAGACTATCGTATTGGCGCGAATTACCGGAGCCAGTGGGCCAACCTGCCCGTTCCCTATCGGACAATGGGGATCTGGGGGGATGCGCAGGTGTTCAGGGATCGCTTTGAAACAGGATGGGTCGGACTGGGTGGACAGATCATGCGCGACGTCGCAGGCAGCGGGAATCTGCAATCGACCAAGATCTACGGCTCCGCCGCCTATCACCAGATGCTCGGGGCCACCGGCCTGCTATCCGGGGGCTTCAGCATCGGCCTGATCAATAAGCGCGTGGATGTCAACAACTTCAGGTTCGACGACCAATGGAATGGTAAATTCTTCGACTATACCATTCTCACCGGGGAAACCTTCCTGAATACGAACATCACTTATATGGACGTAGAGGCGGGCCTCAATTATGCATGGTTTCCAACCGACGATATCTATCTGCACGGCGGGTTGTCGGTCAAACAACTGAACCGCCCGAAGGAGACATTTTTTATGTCGGCACCGGGTTACAATTATTTCATGGATCGTCGCTACACCGTTTTTCTCGATGGTGTGCTGAAGCTCAACGACCAATGGATCCTGACACCTGGGGGATACTTCACCCGCCAGTCGAAGTCGCAGGAGATCGTTGGTGGTATCCATGCAAACTATAACCTCAGCGGAGATGGGGAACACCAGTTGATCGGAGGCGCCTATTATCGCCACGGAGATGCCGTGATCCCGATGATCGGCTACCAATGGCGGAACATGCGGTTCATGTTCAGTTATGATGCCACGACCTCCCCGCTGGGATCCTATATCAACATGCAGGGTGCAACGGAGATGTCGATCCTGCACAATGGGTTCTATGTTCAGAATGCGGGTCAGTTGCGTCAATCGATGTGTCCGAAATTCTGATGAGATCAGATTTAAAAACCAATGATGGATATGCGAAAGGGTTTATCGATCATCCTTTATATGCTGATCTGCCTGGGTGGCAGACTCTCTGCACAGACGGAGGCAAAGACCGGCGGATTTGAGCGCGACCGGCTGTTTTCCGGCGGAAATTTCGGGGTTCGTTTCGGCGACAACACGTTTGTCAATCTGTCCCCGCAGTTCGGTTATCAGTTCACTGATCATTTCCAGGCCGGGGCCGGTGTCAACTTCATCATGTCTTCGCTGACTTTCCGGGCCACGGGCGGCGACAGGCAGTACCGGACCACTTATGGATATGGTGGTCTGAATCTCTTCGCCCGGTACTTTCCGATCCCCACGTTGTTTGCGTCGGTGCAGCCTGAATACAATTACAGTTGGGGTAAGATGAGGTATTTCAATGGCCAGGCCAGTCAGACCTCTCCCGGTGCTTTCGTACCTGTATTGCTGATCGGTGGAGGAACCTCGATCCCGGCGGGTCGTGGGCGGCTGATTGCCCAGTTGCTCTACGATCTGGCCGGTCATGAGCGGTCGCCATACGGTCGAGCACCCTTTGTCTCTTTCGGCTTCAATTTCTGATGCGCACGAGTTCCGCCAGCACCTGTGCCGGCGATGCGCACACGCAGATGCGGTCGGTCACCCGGTCGTACAGAAACTCCTGCTCCTCCATATGCCTGAGGTGTGCGATGAGGTGGTCGTAGAATCCTTCCGTATTCAGGATGAAGATGCGTTTGTCGTGGATACTGAGCTGGTTCCAGGTGAGCATCTCGAATAGTTCATCCAGGGTCCCGAAGCCGCCCGGCAGGATGATCGCTGCATCGCATCGCTCGTAGATGGTGCGTTTCCGCTCGTGCATATCCCTGGTAACGATCAATTCGGACAATGACTGATGCTGATGTTCACGGTCGCGCAGGATCGCGGGAATGACTCCCGTCACGCGACCGCCGGCGGCCAGATGACCATCGGCCACTGCACCCATCAGTCCCTTTCCGCCGCCACCATAAACGATGTCGATGCCGGCTATTGCCAGGCCTTCCCCGAGGCTACGGGCAGAGGCCATGTGAACGGGGTCTTTCCCGGTTCGGGAGGCGCAGAAGACGGCGACGCTGCGGAGTTCTGAGGGAGTCATGGGCATGTGAATTAATGACATCAAATATACCGATGTGACGTCGATCGAATGCTTCTGCTGAAATAAAACGGCATCCGGTTCGGCACACCAAAATGCGTACCTTCCCGAAAATTTCGGACACCCATGTCTTCCACGCTGCTATTCATCTTTGTCCTGGGATATTTTTTGATCCTGCTGGGGGTCGCCTGGGTCACCTCCC
>CANHUK010000397.1 GCA_947463755.1 Chitinophagaceae bacterium | reverse complement strand
TGATTGAGTTCATCGACATTCTTGACATTGGCGCCGATGGCGGCGTCGAGGATGGTCTGTGCGAAGGCGACGAAGTCGGCATTCTTGCTGACGAAGTCGGTTTCGCAACTGATGCAGAGGGCGATGCCCGTCTTGTTATCTGCGGTGGTCCTGGCCAGGATCACGCCTTCCTTGGCATCGCGGTCGCCACGCAGGGCGGCTACTTTCTGGCCTTTTTTACGCAGCCAGTCGACGGCGGCTTCCATGTCGCCATCTGTTTCGGTGAGGGCTTTACGGCAATCCATCATGCCGGCGCCGGTCATCTGGCGCAGTTTGTTGATATCTGCAGCGGTGATCGTTGACATAGCGTGTAAAGCGTCCCCGCCGGAGCGGGGACTTTTTTTATCGTTATGGTATGCGTTGTGGGATCGATTGGGGGTCGGTCAGACCCGGCCATCCGGTTATTTCTTCAGGGCCGGTCTGCGACCGCCGCCGCCGGGTCCTGCGACCCTGCGCTTGGGCTGTGCCTTGGCACCGGCTCCGCCTCCGCCTCCGCGGCGTGCTCCGCTGCGGTCTTCGTCCTCTTCGAGGGCAAAGCGCGGCGACTTGTCATCTCCATCTTCGTCTTCCTCACTCTCTTCCGAGCGCTCGGCCTGGCGTTCAGCGAGACCTTCTGCGATGGCGGCGGTGATATAGTTGGCGATGATGGCGATGGACTTGGTAGCGTCGTCGTTGGAGGGTACAGGGAAGTCTACCTTGTTTGGATCGCAGTTGGTGTCCACCATCCCGAAGGTGGTGATACCCAGGCGCTTGGCTTCGGAGAGGGCGATGTGCTCATGTCCGATGTCGATGATGAACAGTGCGGCCGGAACCCTGCCCAGCTGGGCGATACCACCGAGGACCTTATCCATCTTGTCGCGGTCGCGGGCAAGCTGCAGGCGCTCCTTCTTCGTGATGTTATCGAAGCTGCCATCCGTCAGCATCTTCTCGATGCTCTGCATCTTCTTGACACTCTTGCGAACGGTGTTGAAGTTGGTGAGCATTCCACCCAGCCAGCGCTCTGTTACATAGGGCATGCCTACGCGCTTGGCGCACTCGGTGACGATCTCTTTGGCTTGCTTCTTGGTGCCGACAAACATGATCTTGCGACCCTGCTTGGCGATGCTCTTCAACGCAGAGGCAGTTTCCTGCAGGCAGTCAACGGTCTTGTTCAGATCGATGATATGAATACCCTTCTTCTCCGCATAGATATACGGCAGCATTTTCGGATTCCACTTCTTACGCAGGTGACCGAAATGCACACCCGCTTCCAATAACTGCTGTTGTAATGAAGTGTTGCTTTCCATCTTGATGATTGTATGATGAAATGAATAAAGTTTGTATTAGCGCTTGCTGAACTGGTAGCTGCGGCGTGCCTTCTTCTTACCGAACTTCTTACGTTCGACGCCTCTCGGATCGCGACGGAGCAGACCGGCGGCCTTGAGCACCGGACGCCATTCGGCGTTGATCTCGATCAACACACGGGAGATCCCGAGCTTGGCGGCTTCGGCCTGACCTTTCTTACCACCGCCGGTGGCGTTGATGACGACATCGAACTTGTCAGTGGCCTCGATCGCCTTTAACGGCATCTCGACCTGGTTCTGCAGGTAAACCTGCGGGAAGTATGCCTTGTAGTCGAGGTCGTTCACCTTGATGTTGCCTTCACCTTTCGTCATGAAAACCCGGGTAACGGCTTCCTTACGACGACCGACGGCATTTTTTTGCTTTTCCATCTATCTGTTTTTTGGAATCTTTTGAATCAGAATTTGAAAGGGACCGGCTGTTGTGCGCTGTGCGGATGTTCGCCGCCTACGTACACGAAAAGCTTCTTGTACATCTGACGACCCAGGCGATTCTTCGGCAACATGCCCTTCACGGCATGCTCGACGATCACTTCCGGACGACGTTTCATGACATCCTTTGCGATCGCGATCTTCTGGCCGCCGGGATAGCCGGATACCGTCTGGTATTCCTTCTCATCCATCTTGTTGCCTGTGAAGACCATCTTCTCGCAGTTGATCACGATCACGTAATCTCCGCAGTCGACGTGAGGAGAATAGTAGGCCTTGTTTTTGCCACGCAACACATGTGCGATCTTGCTGCAAATCCGGCCCACAGTTTGATTGGTCCCGTCCACAACGAACCATTTGCGTTGCACGGAAGCTGCATTTGCATGCTTTGTGGTGAAATGTAGTTTACTCATAAAAAAATTTAAGGGGTTATCCCCCGGTTCTCAATCACCGGCCGCCATCCCGGCAGGAGCCCCGCCGGATACTTCCCGGCAAGGGAGCGCAAAGGTACCTCATTCCATTGCGACTTACCAAGGATTTTCATCATTATTTTTTTAGGGACCCTTGCAAGTGGTTGATTTACAATAAATATTTTGACGCATATTTTACATGCATCCTCAAAAGCCGCGCCCTTTCAGGGGTTGCCTCCATTTTTCCACGTAATTGGCTACTTTCAGGGCATGAGAAAGATGCTCCCTTTCCTACTCATCTCCCTGGCCTCCTGCCATTCGGAGAACACCCGGTTCCGGGCACTGGGTTCCACTGAGACCGGCATCACCTTCGAAAATCGCATCGATGACAAGGCGGAACTGAATGTCCTCAACTACGAATACCTCTACAATGGCGGTGGCGTCGGCATTGGCGACCTGAACGGAGATTCGCTGCCGGACATCTTCTTCAGCGGAAACCGCGTGTCCAACAGGCTTTATCTCAACCGCGGAAACCTGCGATTTGATGATGTGACCGAGGCAGCCGGTGTCGGAGGATTCGAACGCTGGAGCAAGGGCGTCTCTTTTGTGGACATCAACCAGGACGGCAAAACCGATATCCACGTCTGCGCCGCCGTCCTGCCGGATGCCGCCGCCCGCCGGAACATGCTCTTCGTCAATCAGGGAAATGATCCCAAGACCGGCATTCCCTCCTTCCTGGACCTGGCCGGGGAATACGGACTCGCAGATACCTCCAGCACCCAGATGGCAGGGTTCTTTGACTACGACAACGACGGTGACCTCGATGTCTACCTGCTTGTCAATGACCTCGACGGCACCTATCCCAACGAATTCAGACCCATCCGGAAGGATGGCTCCTGGCCCAATACCGACAAACTCCT
>CANHUK010000396.1 GCA_947463755.1 Chitinophagaceae bacterium | reverse complement strand
TAGGGCTTCAGTTCCTCTCCGATCTCGTATAGATGTGTCGACAAAATGAAGAGGGCCCTTCGGATGCGTATGAGTCCGCGGATGACGGTGACGGAGCATTTCATGGCATCCTGAATATTTGTGCCTTTGAACAGCTCGTCGATCAGCACCAGCCAGCGCCGGCCGTCGCTGATCCGCTCCACCGTGTGCCGGATCCGCTGCACTTCGTTGAAGAAGTAGCTTTCGCCGCGGATGATGTCGTCCATCACGTTGATGTTGCTGAGAATTCCCTCAAAGAGGGTCAGCCGCATTGATGCTGCGGGCACGCCCATCCCCAGGTGTGCGAGGAATACCGCAATGCCGACAGATTTGATGAAAGTGCTTTTTCCGGCCATGTTCGCCCCGGTCAGGAACATGAAATTTGTGTCGGGATCCATCCTGACATCGTAGGGAACCGGTTTCGGTATCAGGAGGTGGAATAGCCCGCGGGCATCGATCACCGGGTCTTCGGAGCGGATGAATTCCGGAAAGTGTAGTCCCAGCCGATCATGTGCCACCGCCATGGAGTGCCATGCGTCCAACCGACCATAGCACTGGATCAACTCCAGTGTCTGCTGGCGGAATTCATGATGAAAAAATCGAGCATAGATGACGGTCTCCCGGACGCCGAACGCCCGGCCGGCGGGTCTGCGGGCCAGCCGCTCCACCATCGTGTGGCGCAGCAGCCTCCGGATGTCTGACAGGATCAGACGAAGTCTGACCGGGACGTCCTCCCGGTCTAGCAATTCCGCCAATTTTCGCATGCCAGTCACCAGGTCTGCCAGATGTCCGATGGAATACCTGGCGAGCGAAAAATCCGGCCCGTTGAAGATCCGGTACAGCCAGGCATTGAACGAATCGGGGGAGGCCGGCAGGGGGTCGAGCTGGTAGTCGAGAAATTTCTCAACGACCAGCAGGGTGCCGTTGGTGATGGATTCGGGCCATGCATCCAGGTGCAGCGACAGGTGCCGGAGCATCGATTGGGTGGATTCTATCTCCTCGAGCCGGTCGTGCGGCGATCTGAAATAGGCATACAAGTGTTCCCTGCCTGCAGAGGTTCGGGTGAAGTCGAGCTTGTGGAAAACTGAAGAGGCCTCTTCCGTGTGGAAGATGGACAGATCCCGGAATGTGGTGCTGTCAATCTGCATGGCCCCAATTTACCACAAAGATGCGTCAGCGGTCGAATTGCATACGCTGACCTCGGATATCTTCATGGATGCGCCCCTGTTCGAATACGAGTTGCCCGTTCACAAAGGTGTGGGTGACGGAGGCGGGGAATGTTGTGCCTTCCAATGGGCTCCATCCGCATTTGTACAGGATGTTGTCTGTAGTCACGGTGAAGGGGTGATCCAGATCGACGATGACCAGGTCTGCATGGTATCCTTCGCGGATGAACCCGCGCTCCCGGATCTGGAAGCAGGTAGCCACATCATGACTCATCTTCTGCACGATGTGCTCCAACGAGATCCTGCCTTCGCGGTGGTAGTGAAGCATCAGCGGAAGACTATGCTGCACCAGGGGCAGTCCCGCGTGGGCATGTTCGTAGTCCTCTGATTTCTCCTCCCGGGTATGCGGTGCGTGATCGGTGGCAATGACATCGATGGTATCGTCCAGCAAGGCCTGCCAGAGGCCGGCGCGGTTTTCCGGTGACTTGATGGCGGGGTTGCATTTGATGCGATTGCCCAGCGTCGCGTAATCATCGGCCGTAAAATGCAGGTGGTGTACACACACTTCGCAGGTAATGCGCTTTTCCGCCAGCGGCAGCATGTTCGAAAAGAGCTGGAGTTCGCGCGCGGTGCTGATGTGCAGGATGTGTAGCCGGGTATTGTATCGCTTGGCGATCTGCACCGCCATGAAAGAGGATTCGAAGCAGGCATCCACGTCGCGGATGATCGGATGATCGGAGGGTTCGAGGCGTGATTTTTCGGCTTTGATCCGCGCCAGATTTGTTTTGATGATGCGCTCATCCTCGCAATGGGTGGCAATGAGTACTTCGCTTTCCCGGAACAATCTTTCGAGTGACAGCAGGTTGTCCACCAGCATATTGCCGGTGGAAGATCCCATGAAGACCTTCACGCCGCAGATGTCGCGCCTGTGGTCGTTCACGCGGAGCACCTCGTCGATATTATCGTTGGAGGTGCCCATGAAGAAGGAATAATTCGCTGCCGAAGTTGCTGCGGCAATGGCATATTTATCCTCCAGCAGGTCGAGGGTGAGCGCAGCGGGCTTCGTATTCGGCATCTCCATGAAACTCGTCACTCCGCCTGCGACGGCAGCGCGGGATTCTGTGGCGATGTTGGCCTTGTGGGTGAGCCCGGGTTCCCGGAAATGGACCTGGTCGTCTATCGCACCGGGCAGGAGATGCTTGCCCGTCCCATCGATCACCACGGCACCTGCCGGGGTGGGGATCCGATCATCGATCCGGGAGATGCGCCCGTTTTCCATCAACACATCACGTACAGAGATCGTACCTTCATTGACGACCGAAATGTTCTTAATCAGGTATTTTTGCATATATCCTCGTTGAAATAAACCGACAAAACAACTGCATGCAAGTTATCAAAAGGCAGACTGCCCTCCTCGTTTTCCTACTCCCCATTTTTGCATATAGCCAGTCAGCCTACCTGCCTCAGGGCGCCAAGGAAATCCCACTGATCGAGCGGTTGGAGATCCTCTCCGGCGGCGACAGCGCCCTCAGCTTCTCACATATCCGTCCGATGAGCCGGAAA
Organism: Chitinophagaceae bacterium; assembly: GCA_947463755.1. Classification (GTDB taxonomy): domain Bacteria; phylum Bacteroidota; class Bacteroidia; order Chitinophagales; family Chitinophagaceae; genus Pollutibacter. The sequence continues at coordinate 391 of CANHUK010000396.1, read as the reverse complement.
TCGATGGTCAGGGCCGTGGAACGATTATCCGGCACAGCTGACGTCGCGGGGCTCTCTGCGGTGGATCGTTACAATATGGAGCGCGTGCGCTTCAACAACCTCGAATGGGTGGATGGCGACAAGTCAGTCTATCGCAGTAAGAAGCCTGTCTGGAATACATTTTTCCGGACACCGGCGAACATGATCGAGGTGGACAGGCCCGATTTTTTTCTGTCCGTCAATCCGATCCTGCAGCTCAATTACATTTACGACGACCAGAGTGATGAGATGGCGTTCCTGAACACGCGGGGGGCCGTTGCCCGTGGCGTCGTGGCCAGGAAGTTCTCCTTTCAGACATACCTCACAGAAAATCAGGAGCGGGCTCCGTTGTTCGTCAGGCAGTGGATGGATC
>CANHUK010000395.1 GCA_947463755.1 Chitinophagaceae bacterium | reverse complement strand
TATTGCGTCGAACCGAAATTCGACGGCGCCAGCATATCACTCATCTTCGAAGGAGATCGGTTCACAAGGGGAGCAACCCGGGGCGACGGGGTACAGGGGGATGATATCACTGCCAACCTCAGGCGGATCCGCTCACTGCCGCTGTCCGCCGGTTTCGCAGGGCTTGGGATCCGCCAGATCGAAATCCGGGGGGAAGTGCTGATGACGAAGGCCCATTTCAAGCAATACAATGACCTGCTGGCCGAACAGAATCTTCCGCCCCTTGCGAATCCGCGCAACGCCGCCGCCGGCACCCTGCGGTTGAAGGATCCGGCAGAAGTGGGCAGAAGGAATCTTGAGGCGTTCCTGTATCATGTCAGCTACACGCTGACAGATCCCGGACAAGACTTCCCGCCTGCTCTGCAGACGCATTCAGGCAGCCTGGATCTCCTCTGGGATCTTGGTTTCAGGAGTCCGAAGAACGAAAAGCGGGTATTTCAGGGCATCCGCGCCGTGATCGACCATTGCCTTGATTTCGAACAGCATCGCGATGAGCTCCCTTACGAGATCGATGGTATGGTCATCAAGGTGAATGAGATCGCGCTGCAGGAAAAGCTCGGCATGACCACCCATCATCCGAGGTGGGCCATGGCATTCAAGTTCAAGGCCAGGCAGGCGATCAGCCTGCTGCGAAATGTAGAGTTTCAGGTCGGACGCACGGGCAGTGTTACACCGGTCGCAAAGATCGACCCGGTACCCATTGGTGGCGTGACCGTCAGCTCCATCTCACTGCACAACCAGGACTTCATCCGCGAGAAAAACATCCGACTCGGAGATCGTGTGCTGGTGGAACGCGCCGGGGATGTGATCCCTTATATCGTCAGATCCCTGACCGAACAGCGTACCGGCACCGAAACTGACATCCGATTTCCCACGTCGTGTCCGTCCTGCGGACATGACCTGATCAAACCGGTGGATGAAGCGGTTTGGAGATGCCCCAATATCAGCTGTCACGCCCAGGTGGTAGAGCGCATCATTCATTTCACCAGCAAGGATGCGATGGACATCCGTGGCCTGGGAGAAGCGAACATCCGAAAATTCCACGAACTGGGTTGGCTGCCAGACATCCCTTCTATTTATACATTGCCGTATGCAGAGATGCAGCAGCTTGAAGGCATGGGCAGTAGATCTGTTGCAAAACTCCAGGAGGCCATTGAGAAATCCAAATCTCAACCCCTGCACCGGCTGATCAATGCCCTGGGCATCCGGTATGTCGGAGAAACGACAGCGAAGGGGATTGCCCGGCGCGTGAGCCATTTGCTCGAACTCGCGTCCTTTACACGGGAAGATCTGCAACAGATCGAGGATGTCGGGGTGAAGGTGGCCGACAGCCTGTTCTCCTTCTTCCAGGATCCCGCACAACAGGATACATTGCGCAGACTCGAAACGCTGGGCGTTAACCTGTCCAGTGGGAGACAGGAAGCGGTTTCCGGCAGCCTGAGTGGCAAAAGTTTCCTCTTTACCGGTACACTCTCCAAAATGAAACGATCAGAGGCAGAAGCGCTCGTGGAGTCGATGGGCGGGAAGCTGCTGTCCGGCGTCAGCAGCAAGCTCGACTACCTCGTGGTCGGCGAGGATGCCGGCTCAAAGTTGGAGAAGGCCAGAAAAATTGGTACCATTCACATCATGGATGAGGACGCCTTTCTGATCCTTGCCGGCAAATCCTGAGGACGAGCAGGGTACCCGGGTCGGAAATTTCTGTAAAAGTTTGAAATTAAGTATATTGGGTATCAAATTATCCGCCTAATGATTAAGAAAATGACCGGGGAGGTTTGGAAATCCCTTCAGTTCCCCGGATGGAAGGAGCTTCGAAAGAAGTACGCCGTCTCCAGCAACGGGAGGATCGCCAGCTACACCGAAGATCTGCACACCGATGGAAAACTCCTCAATGGTTCACTGACAACGGGCTACCGAAGCCTGAACCTGCACCGTGCGAAAAGTAAGAGCACGCTGTATGTCCACCGGGAAGTTGCCCGGCAATTTCACAAAAAAACCTCTCCTAAACAGAAGTTCGTCATTCACCTCAACCACGACAAGCTGGACAATCGTGCCCGCAACCTGAAATGGGCCACGCAGCAGGAGGTCGCTGAACACCAGCAGCAGTCACCCGCGAAACTAGCCTACAAAGAAGTGCAGGCTTCCCGTACAAAAGGACTGAAACTCAGCCTCGCCCAGGTGCGCACCATCAAAAAATCTCTGGGAGACCCGAAGCGGAAACTGACCTACCGACAACTCGCCGATAAGTATGGTGTAAGTGAAATGACACTCTACCGGATCCGCAGTGGTGAAAACTGGGGTGCCGTCTGATGCCGTCACCAACACCCATCTCCTCATTAATTCCATCCGTGCCACATCCATCCACCCTGGCCTTTCTCCGGAATCTGGCCGCCCATAACGACAAATCATGGTTCGATGCGCATCGCAGCGAATACGAAACCGCCAGGAACCATCATATTGATTTCATTTCCGAACTGATCGAGGGGATCTCCGCTTTCGATCCCGAGATAGCGGGACAAACGGCCAGGTCGGCACTTTTCAGGATCAACCGGGATGTCCGCTTCTCAAAAAACAAAGCTCCTTACAAAACGAATTTCGGCGCATCCCTCGCAAAGGGAGGGAGAAAATCCACCCTGGCCGGTTATTATTTTCACCTGGAACCCGGCGCTTCGTTTGTCGGCGGAGGTATGTGGATGCCCTCCCCGCAGGATCTGGCCAAGGTCAGACAGGAGATCGACTATTGCCTCGATGAATTCCGGGAGATCGTGGAGTCCACATCATTCGTCGGGCAGTTTGGTGGTTTATCAGAAGGAGCTGACATGCGGCTGCAGCGTGTCCCCAGGGGTTATGAAGCCGACAACCCCGCAGCGCACTATCTTCGATTCAAGAGTTTCGTAGCCATGAAACCCCTACCCGACGCTGTGCTTTTGTCGGCTGATGCGTTAAGAGAATCGATCGATGCATGTAAGGCGTTGCATCCGTTGCTACAATTCCTCAATCGTGCGGTATCAGAATAAATCAATGCAAAGACGCCCCGAATGCTATTCCGGGGCGTCTTTGTTAGTTCGCCAATAGGACCTTCGATCAGAGCAATCCGTTCGCT
>CANHUK010000394.1 GCA_947463755.1 Chitinophagaceae bacterium | reverse complement strand
GGTATCAACAATTCCACTTTGAGCGCTGGCCTTTCTTATCATTTCTGACCCATGCCTGGCTGGGACGATCAGGCTTCGGGCCGCATCATCGGGAACAGTAACACATACTGGATGGAGGGTTGTCCGGTGAGGAGCATACAGAGTCGGTCGATACCGAATCCAATGCCGGCCGTTGGAGGCATGCCATATTCCAGTGCCCGCAGGAAATCGTGATCGATGAACATCGCTTCATCGTCGCCGCGTTCCATGAGCTTGACCTGTTCTTCGAAACGTGCGCGCTGGTCGATCGGGTCATTCAGTTCTGTGTAGGCGTTGGCGACTTCCTTACCGTTGATCATCAGCTCGAAGCGTTCCACGAGTCCGGGTTTATCGCGATGCTTTTTGGTCAGCGGACTCATTTCTACGGGGTAGTCGGTGATGAAGGTGGGCTGAATGAAATGATGTTCGCACTTTTCACTGAAGAGCTCATCGATGAGTTTACCCTTTCCCATGGTATTGTCCACGGGGATATGCAGTTGGTTGCAGACGTCGCGAAGTTGTTCTTCTTCCATTCCGGTGATGTCGATGCCTGTATGTTCATGGATGGCTTCGAACATCGTTACTCTGCGGTAGGGAGCCTTGAGATCGATCTGTTTGCCGTTCACTTCCACGATGGTGCCGCCGGTGACGGCGCGGGTAGCCTGCTCGAGCAGTTGCTCCGTCGTGTCCATCATCCAGTGGTAGTCTTTGTAGGCCACATAGAATTCAAGGACGGTGAATTCGGGATTATGGGTGCGGTCCATCCCTTCGTTTCGGAAGTTCCGAGAGAATTCATAGACCCAGTCGAAGCCACCCACGATGAGCCGCTTTAGATAGAGTTCATTGGCGATGCGCATGTACATGGGGATGTCGAGCGCGTTATGGTGTGTTGTGAAGGGACGTGCAGCGGCACCGCCGGGGATGCTTTGCAGGACGGGCGTGTCCACTTCAACGGCTCCCTGTTCGTTCAAAAAGGTCCGGATGGCGTTGATGAAGCGGGTACGTTTGAGAAAGGTTTCCTTCACCTGCGGGTTGACGATCAGGTCTGCGTAGCGTTGCCGATAGCGGAATTCGGGGTCTGTGACGGCGTCGAAGGTTTCTCCTTCCTTTTCCTTGACAATGGGCAGGGGTTTGAGCGACTTTGTCAGCAGGGTCAGTTCCTGAACATGTACGGAGATCTCACCGGTCTTAGTGGTGAAGACGAAGCCCTTGATGCCACAGATATCGCCGATGTCGGTCAGGTGTTTCCATACCTTATCGTACAGGGTTTTGTCTTCCCCGGGGCAGATATCATCCCGCCGGACATAGATCTGGATCCTGCCGGTGCTGTCCTGCAGCACGGCGAAGCAGGCCTTGCCCATGTCGCGGATGCTCATGACGCGTCCTGCCAGGCAGACGGAGGAGAACGCTTCCTTGTTTTCTTCGCCTTTATATCCTTCACGGATGGCGGTGGCGGAGCTGTTGACGGGGAAGAGGGGTGCGGGGTATGGATCGATGCCCAGTGCTTCGAGGGCGATGCGTTTCTCGCGGCGTATGATCTCCTGTTCGCTCAGATGTGACGACTGCATGTGGTCCGAAAAATTTTGGCAAAGGTAATCCTAAAAGGCGGTTGCATGGAGGAGTACCTGCCAGGCATCTGCGATATGTCCCTCATTGACCAGTCTCGCTGCGTGTTTGTGCAGTTCAATTTCCATTTCTTCAGGGTTGTTGGAGAAGTACTGCACGATCTGACGTACGTGCGGGTCATCGAACGACGGGATGGCATCCGGTATCGAGGTCACATTGGCGAGCCGGGCGAGTTGTTCGCCGTTGAGGATGCGGCTGTGACGGATCTCGGCGGGGAGTCCCGGAAATCCGATGCCAAGATGCTGGTTGGGTTTTTCCACTTCAAAAAGGGATCCTTCATTGACGCGGCAGTACCAGTCTGCGCCGAGTCTGGCAACCAGTGGCAATTTGAAGGGATCGATCATGTCTCCGGCCTCATTAAGTACGTATTCATTGACATGCATGGCCAGTACTTCGCAGATGACGAGATTGCCGGCGCCGCCTTCCTGTCCGAGGGCTTTGACTTCCAGGACACGGCATTCCAGTTGTACTTTACTCTCCGCCACGCGGGGTGGACGGACATGTTCAGCGGGTATGGGAGTGAAGCCGGCCATGGTGAATTCATCGATGCCCTCCGGGTATTCGCAGCTGGAGAGGGAAGCGCGATGCACGATCGATTCATCGACGATGTGGATGACGGCCTCGGGTACGGCGATGACGTTGTCGAGGGTATGCTTGGTGTTGTTGTCTCGTACGCGGCGAGCAGGTGAGAATACCAGAATGGGCGGTGTTGAGGAGAAGATGTTGAAGAATGAAAAGGGGCTGAGGTTGGCGCGGCCTTCGGCGTCGATGGTCGAGACCAGTCCGATGGGTCGGGGCGCGATGACGTGCTGCAGCCATTGCTGGCGGCGCATCGGTGTCAGTTCATTTATATTTACTTTTTTCATTGAATTTACCGCAAAGAGACAAAGAAACGAAGTTAATAACCATGTACGATCCGTCTTACCCCTTCTTTGATCAGCGGAACATTGAAATTGATCAGAAATCCCATTTTCTTGTTCGTGAGTTTGAGATAAGAGAGTAATTGAGCCATGTGTACAGGCTGGATTTCATCGACAGATTTAAGTTCTAAAATGATCTCATGTTCTACCAGTATGTCAAGAAAAAGAGATTTTCCTGTTGGTATTCCTTTATATGCCAATGGTATCTTCACTTCAGTTTCACAGATCGTGTTTCTTATATTTAATTCCTGTAAAAGGGCATGATGATACACTGATTCAAGCAGACCAGGTCCTAAAAGTTTATGAACTTCAAGCGCAGATTCAAAGATTCTTTTTGCCAGCTCCTCATACCTTGCCTTTTCCATCGCGACTTTGTTTCCTCGCGGTAAAGGTCCGTTACGATTTTTTTTGAGCCAAAATGCTGAAATCGTTTTTTTCCCGTTCGATGGTGTTTTTTAACACCCCCAGCTGGTCGATCTCGAGTTCGACGATGTCGCCTTCCTGCAGCCACTGATCCTGGTGAGCGGGATTGTTGAGTCTGGCGGTGCCATTGAGTTCCAGGAAGCAGCCGGTGCC
>CANHUK010000393.1 GCA_947463755.1 Chitinophagaceae bacterium | reverse complement strand
AGATATTTTATATCGTTGAACAGGGTCCGCTCCGATATCTCCGGTTTACCCGCCAGTGCCAGCGCATCATTCAATTTGTTCAGCAGTTCCTCTTTTGTATAACGTCTCACACCTCCGAGAAGGGTGTCCAGGATCTCCGCACGTTCCTGAAAATGCTTGGTGACGGGCATGGGCGTATGTTTTACATAGGTCACCTGACCTATCAACAAAATACAAACTTCCTGCGACTTACATGCCTCATTCATTCCTTCGCGCCGAAATCGTAATTTTGCATGTCCCCCATTATGCACATCGAACGTATCATCACCCACGACGGATCTTTCCACGCAGACGAGGTCATGGCCATCGCCCTGATCTTTGAGCACCTGGGAGAACGACCCGTATCCCGCACCCGGCAGATATCGGACGCCGAGTTCGAGGACCCCGCCGTTTGGGTCATCGATGTGGGCAGACGCTTCGACCCGGCACGCGCCTGCTTCGACCATCATCAGGATGCTTCACTGGCGGCTTCCTGTTGCCTGCTGGCCGACCACCTCCGGCAGGCCGGTCTCATGCCCCCGGCCCTTCACGAGGAAATGGGTTCCATGCTGCACGTGGTGTCCGACATGGATCGCCACGGGAATGGCGATTACAACGGGATCCAGTTCAGCTGGGTGATCCGCATGCTGGGCAATCTTGAAGATGGGTTCGATCGGGCGATCGACCTCTGCAGATGTGTGATCCGCGCTGCACGTCAGACCGTGGCGGACCAGGCTGCCTCCAAGAGTATATGGGATGCCGGCGTCGACATCGCCCCACGTGCCCGCACATGCAGCGATTACCCCGTGTTGTGGAAACGCTATGCCACCCATCATTTACTTATCTATCCTGACAAGGACATGTGGTATGTGGTGACCTACGACAGTCGCATCCTTCCGCTCGAATCCACCGGACGAGAGCGATTCATGCACAACTCCCGATTCACCGCCGGCTTCGATACCCGCGAAGATGCAGAAGCCTGCGCCCTGGCCACAATCGCGGCCGCTGAAAGACCCTCACAGCGAGCTTCCTGAGCAGGCTCACTCGAACTTTAATCTTGCATCGATGATGCCGAGGCCGTTCTCTATCCGTTTTGAAAGCGAAGGATCCTCTGACTTTCGTTTGTTCAACACTGACCGGAGTTGACGGCATGCATCAGTATGTGCTTCCCGATCCTCCAGTATTTCCAGTATCTCCAGCCGACAGAGCCATTCATTCGGATGGTTCACCTGCAATTCGTCTATAACGGCGAGTAGTTCTTCGGATGGAAGGCTATTTTCTCGAACCTCCCTTACCCGCCGAAACAATGACTGATAGTCCAGATCACTTCGCGTGTACTCCGGCCGGTCTGTTTGCTGTACCGAAACAGTCAGTGATGCCACATCAACCTCTCGATCGGCCGTGCCGCCGAACACAGATACGATCTCATCACCTACCGCCATATCGTACAAGCCCCAGTCAGGGGAGAATAGCAGCTGTCCTTGTCCATCCATAACCGTGCAGTACTGGAAAGTCAGCAACAGCAGTCGACCATCGCGATGCACAGAATTTGTGAGCACTCCTTCGACCATTATGCCGGATGCGAAACGCAGCGTCATCAGCCGTCCTGGCGTTATGTCGAGTGACAGTAAATCCGTTTCCAATAATGCCAGTGGACCGACCGGGGATCCGTAGCCATGATGATGATGATCGGCACCATGCCCCGGCAGCGCTACATCCTGATAAGACAAAACGCTCGGTCCCTGGGTCCTTACATAGATCACGCAGCCCTGATCGTCCGTCAGCATCTCGGAAAAAACACCGCTCACTTGCAGTCCCGAACTGAACACTGCTGTGCAGACCGTCTGTGCATCGATCGCCTGCTGCAGCCCATCCGCACCGCCCTTTCTCCAGGCCATAGCGGCCTCGAAGGTCTCCAGCACATCGAGCAGGTGTTCGAAAGTTGGGGTGACGAACAGTTGCGGTTGTGGTTTGGTGATATCATACGACTGATGCACGGCGTCGATGGTGTAAGGGATCTTCCTTACCTCCGGCCCCATGCACCACTGGCTTTCGCCGATGGACGACAGGAGTCCGGCACCGAATATCTTCGGGTGCTCTACCGACCCGATCAGTCCGTATTCGACGGTCCACCATTGCAACCGGCTCAACAGGGCCATCTCCGAGGGGGTGCCCATGTTGGCCTGCAGGAAGGCCACGCGTTCTTCTGCCTCGGCGAGGGCCTGCGGGTCGGGGTGGGGGAGCTCCTTCAGGATCGACAAGGCCCGAATGGCCTCATACAATGCCTGGTCCTGACGGGAGAAAATGGCGCGGGTGCCGATCTCGCCGAGGCGACTCAGGTATCTGTTGTAGGCCGCATCGCTGATGATGGGCGCATGTCCGGCGGATTCATGGATGATGTCCGGTGCAGAGGTGTATTCAATATGATCCAGCTGCCGGATGTCGGCCGCGATCACCAGTACCCGGAAGGCCTGGTATTCCATGAAGGCTGCAGGCGGGATGAAGCCGTCCACCGTCACCGCCCCCCAGCCGATGCCGGCGAGTGCGTCGTTGATCTCCTGCATCGAGGGGATGCGTTCGATCGTCAGTCCTGCGTGCTTCAATCCCGGGATGTAGGGATAGTAGGCGGCATCTTTCAGGTAGCTGTAGTTCTGCCGCATGACGTACCGCCACACTGCGTGGTCAACGGGTGTGTACCGATCATAGGGCTGGGGTACGATGTACCGGCGCAGGCGGTTCGGGAGGGCGGCTACCTGCGGGTTTCCGTAGGTTTCGATGGGTAGTTGCTGCATATCATCCAAATTTCACGATTTAAAACTAACAAACGTTAGTTTTATTGGATCGGTGTATGCAGGAACTGCATGGGTTGAAAGATGCCCATCTCTTAAATCATCAGCAATGGGCCAAAAGACTTATTAAACTATGTTCATAAAAAAAGATCCGCCCCTCAGGAGCGGATCTTTCAAACACTAAAAATCCTTCACTTACCCCTTTCGGGTGAACTTATAAGGATAAACCTTCCCCGACGCCCACTGTGCCACATAAAGATTGTCATCGCTGTCTACCATCACATCGTGTGGATGTTCGAATAATTTCTCAGCCTGTGCCAGCGGCTTCAGTTTGCCGTT
>CANHUK010000392.1 GCA_947463755.1 Chitinophagaceae bacterium | reverse complement strand
TTTTTGAAGGAATGATGAACTCGGATACGATCACCCTCAAGCACCTGGACCTCACCGGTGTGAATGACGGGAATCTGTTTGCCTCTGTGTTCATTCTGGACAGCGCGCGCGCCCTGATCGGCACAGGTCGCGCCTCCTACCTCAAGGATACAGAGGTTCCACGCGTCGTAGTACAGCGCGCTGCCACATCAACCCTCACAGAAACGATCACCCTGAATGCCAGTGAGGCCGTGGTCAACCAACCGCAGGCTTCCGGGCTAAGGGTAGGCAATGCAACCGTCACCGGGATCAGCCGCTTGAGTGATACGAGTTTCCGGGTCACATTGCTACGATCCTGCGCCGATACGTTGTCGCTGGAGATCCTGCCGGGGTTCTTCCAGGATACCGTGCGCAACCCCAATGAGCAGGTGACCTGGAAGGTCACAGACCCCGTCAACCCCGCCAGGCCCGGATTAGCGGCCAATGGTGCTACAGGTTTCTGCGCCGGAGACTCTGTCACCCTGATCGCACAGTCGGCCACGGCAGGCACCCTGACCTGGAAACGCGACGGTGTGTCCATTCCGGGTCAGTCAGGAACGAGCCTGCGTACCGGCGTGGCAGGAAGCTATTCCGTGGAAGTTGCGGCTGCCAATGGTTGTCGTTCTGCCTCCGCACCCTTGGTACTGACATCGAATCCGCAACCACGTGCAGATTTCAACCTTGGAATGCAGACACAATGCCTGTCGGGCAACGACTTCCGCTTCACAAATACATCCACCATTTCAGCAGGAACCTTGAATCTGACCTGGAATTTTGGAGACGGCAGTTCATCCAGCCTGGCCTCCCCCTCCCGCCGCTATACTGCTTCCGGCAACTATACGGTCAAACTGCTGGCTACAAGCGCCGCGGGATGCCGCGACAGCATCAGCCGGCAAGTAAGGGTGCTGGCCATGCCCGGCGCCAGCCTGCAGGCATCCCCCCTGACCAACATATATCCGGGACGCGCCACATCGGTCATCGCCACACCGCTCGCAGCAGGCACTTATACCTATCAATGGTTTCGAAATGATGTCGCCCTGATCGGAGAAAACTCGGCCACAGTGGATTCCATCGGCTGGAAGTACCCGTCAGGCCGCTACCGCGTGGCTATCGGTTATACAACTCCGCTACCTGCTTGTAGTGTACAAACACCCGAACTGGTGATCGGAGATTCGGCCATGTCCCGGCTATTCCTCTATCCCAATCCCACGTCTGGCCGGTTCAGCGCTTCGTTGTACAGCAGCGGACAGTCCCGCCTGTTCGTCAGGGTGACCGATGCCCGTGGAGCCCTGGTCTATGAAAAAGGATTCGATGCACAAGCCGGCTATACCCACATGGATATCAACCTGGGAGCAGCAGGGAGGGGACTATATATCATGGAAGTACGAGATGCCTCCGGCAAACGGCTGGGCACCGAGAGATTCATGGTGAGGCCCTGACCCGGACAGGTCATTTGACGAGCTGGTCGGCCGCATGGGTCATGAGGGGAGAATCACCCTTGTGCCTGACCCGGTAACCCATGCCGGTAACGAGTCCCACCGCGCTGGAAAAGATCCGGTTCGACTCATAGCGGGCATCCGGGTTCACATCGATGTCGATCCAGGTGACAGTGACATCGATACCGGTGCGGATCAATTCAGCCACCTCTACCGAGTGCCTGACCTCCTCCAGCAACCTGGAACAAATGTCATATATCAGCCGGGTCGCCCATCGGGCATAGAGCACCCGGGCGCCACGGCCGGGAATATGCAGTCCCACTACGACAGCGAAATGCGTCGCCCCGTCGTGGTTTTGAGAATCGCAGCCCACCAAAATTTCGGCGGATGGATGTAGCTGCAGGAAATCCGCCACATATGCCGTCAGTTCCACCTCCTGATGATCCGACAGACTGCTGAAACGATATGACATGCGCGCATGATTTAGGATATACTAAATATACCGAATTCATCACAAGTCGCATGTACAGGTTAACTTAACAAGATCCGGCACCATTCTACGCCGGGTTCCCCGAGGAAAATTCGTATTTTGATCCATAAACCAGTCCGACATGAAGATCCGATGCCTTCCGGCGTTGCTGTTGCCCCTGTTATCCATCCTGGCCGGTCACCGTTCGGCCGCCCAGGCACCTGAACAGCCGGGCATCACAGGTATGCGTACAGAATACCTTGAACGTCCGCTGGGGATCGATGTACCGGCTCCCCGCTTTACCTGGGTCTTCTCTGGCACCAGTACTGGATTCGTTCCGAAAGGATTTCGGATCCGGGTTTCCGAGGATTCCACAGGATTAAGAGATGGCGGACCGCTCATTTGGGATGGACAGGGAACCGGCCTGGTGCAGCGGGCCGTCTATGCGGGCAAGCCGCTCAAACCATTCACCAGGTATTTCTGGAGGGTATACGTGACCGGTAGTAAGGGAGAAGTGATCGGCTCGCCCATCACAAGTTTCGAAACGGGTATGATGTCATCCGAAGGCTGGAAAGGTGCCTGGATCAGTGATGGCCTCGGGATCGATCAACCGGCAGCACCATACATCCGAAAAAGTTTTCGGTTATCCAAGACCGTTAGTTCGGCCAGGGCATATGTATCTGCGGGTGGTTTATTTGAAATGCATATCAACGGCCGGCGTGTCGGCAATCACGAGTTGGATCCCGCCTATACGCGCTTCGACCGCCGACTGCTTTACGTAACCTTCGACGTTACGTCTTTGCTCCGCGCAGGCGATAATGCCGCCGGTTTTCTACTGGGTAATGGTTGGTACAACCATCAATCGATGGCCGTATGGAATTTCGATAAAGCGCCCTGGCGCAATCGTCCCGCGGTATGTGCAGACATACGCATTACATATGTAGATGGAACTACTGAGACCATCTCCACAGGCAGGGACTGGCGGACGACCTTGTCGCCTGTCATCTTCAACAGCATCTACACAGCGGAACATCATGATGCCCGGCGCGAGATCCCCGGATGGTCAGATCCATCCTTCCGTGATACGGCCTGGAAACCCGTCATCCTGCGATCAGCGCCCGCACCGCTGATCGTAGCGCAGTCGATGCATCCCATCCGGGCGACGAGGGGCATTCCGGCGGTGTCCGTAAAAAAATGGTCGGATACCAGTTATCTGTTCGATATC
>CANHUK010000391.1 GCA_947463755.1 Chitinophagaceae bacterium | reverse complement strand
ATGGAAAACTCGCTGCCCCAGGGTCGCAATTACAGTTCCAACGGGACTTGGGCCATCGACATGAGCCCTTCCGGGAAATTCCTGATCATGGGCACGCAAGGGGTGATGGCTGACTCCACGGCCGGTGGCCAGTGGCAGTCCAATTATAAAAGTGACCCCATTGCGGCTTCACATATGAAGCTCGAGTTCGCCGACTGCAATACGGCCCTCGCTGCAGGTGGAGCATCCGTCACCGCAACCACCGATGGCGGAAAAACCTGGATCGATCGACGCAGGCAGGATTTCGCCAATCTGAATATCAGCATCAACGGCATGACATTCCCTGCGCCCAACCGTGCTTATTTTGCCACGAACGCAGGAACGATCTATTTGTCGACCGACCAGGGAGTGACCATGGATCCCCTCTTCAATGATGCAAACTTCCAGATGAACGATGTGGCCAGCGTCGGTGCCGACAGCATCTGGGCCGTGGGTTACAGTTCGTTCAGCGTGGCTGCAGCAAGCAGGACCTCCGCTATATTCCGCTCAGTCAACCGCGGTGCCACCTGGCAACCTGTGGGCACTTTCCCGGTCGGTTCCACCGCACCCAACCTGACAAAGATCGCCTTTGCAAACCGCACAACAGGATATGTATCCGGAAACCGTGGTGGTGTATTCAAGACCACGGATGGCGGCACAACCTGGACCAATGTCAGCCCTGCACCGCATGCCGGAAACGCCTCAATGACCTATCAGGAAATTCAGGCACTTGATGCCAATACAGTGATTGTCATCGGTAACGCCTTCCCGAATAAGATCGTTTATCGCACGACCAATGGTGGTACCACCTGGACAAACATCAGTGGAAACATCGATGCGCTGGGTACCGGGAACCTCGTTGGCCTGATGATGCATGATGCAAACAATGGATATATCTCCACCGGTGCTCAGTTGTTGACCACTACGAACGGGGGCACATCCTGGACTTTGGGCATTTCTCCTTCCTCATCCATTTTTGAGTCCATCGCATTCCAGCCTCGTGCAGTACCTGCTGGGACTCCGGTCAACCGTCGTAAATTGATCGCGACAGGATTCACCGTGCCCGGTGCATCAGGTCAGATCCTGGAATACGGAGATACCACCCTGGTCAATCTCAATGCCACAGTGGCTGCGACACCGGCGACCTGCGCCAATCCCACGGCAGGCTCCATTACGGTAACGATCACTGGTGGTGTGGGACCCTTTACCTTCAGCCTTGATGGTACTACGTTCCAGGCTTCCAATGTATTCACCGGCGTAACAAGGGGCGACAAGACGGTCACCATCCGCGAAGGTATCTGCGGAAAAACGATCACCCGGACAGTGACCGTTCCATTTACGGATAATCTTACACTCACCGGTCCCAGAGATACTACTGTTTGTACAGGTGCATCGTTCACGTTGCGTGCCTCATCCAACAGCAGTGCTACAACCTACGCATGGACCCCCGCCACCGGTCTGGGAAGTCCCACCGCGGCAGTTACCACCGCTACCGTCTCCGCCAATACCACCTATACGGTAACGGCTACCCTGAACGGATGCGTGAAGACCGCCACGGCGACCGTCACAGCCCGTCCGAATCCAACGGTGAATGCCGGCCCGGATCAGACGATCTTAGTGGGAGAGGAGGTGATGCTTTCCGGCACAAGCTCCATCCTGCCGCGCACCATCACCTGGGCTCCTTCAATGAATGTGATCAATCCTAACATCCTGGTGACCTCCGCACGTCCGGCTCAGACAACCAACTATACGCTGACCGTCGTCGAGGCTAATACCGGATGTACTGCATCGGATGATATGGTCGTGACCGTGGTTCCTTACTGCGTCAAAGCGATGAACGCCTTCACACCGAACGGAGATGGTATCAACGACAGATGGCTGCTGACGACCTCCGATCAGTGTACACGCAACATCACGCTGAATGTGTACAACCGTTATGGACACCTGGTGTACAGCAATCCTAACTACACCAACACATGGGAAGGCACGATCAACGGCAAGCCGCTTCCGGATGGTACTTATTACTACTCCGTGAAATACACCCTGATCAATGGCAGGATCATCGAACAGAAAGGAGACGTGACGATCTTACGATAAAAAATTGAACATCATGAAATTCAGGATAATCACCATCATCGCGGGATTGACCGTGGGCCTTGGATCTCAGGGCCAGCAGCTCCATACATCATCGATGTACGAACTGCAAACCATCTTCCATAACCCAGCCATGGCCGGGAACCTCACCAGTAACATGGCGGGCGTGAGCTATCGCAGCCAGTGGGCGGGTATCAGTGGAAGTCCGAGGACGGCCACCATCTTTGGCAATATCGACCTTCCCAAAGATCTGATCGGCATCGGAGGTTACTTGTACAACGATCAGACCGGGCCGACCTCAAGGTCCGGTGCTCAGCTTTCCTTTGCCAAACACCTGCCTTTGTCCGAAAAGTCAAGACTGTCGCTCGGTATTGAAGCGCGGTTCTTCCAGTTTGCGATCGACAGGAGCAAGCTCAATTCGATCGCCGGAGACCCTGTGCTTGCCGGCGCCGATAACCGCTTCAAATACGACATGGGATTTGGTGTGGCCTACACAACAGACAAGCTCCAGATCGGGGCCTCCGTCTCTCAGCTGATCCAGACCAAACTCGATTTCTACACCGGAAATCTCGCAGTCACTGAAGCTGGTAAACTGTATCGCCATTTCTATCTGCATGGTCTCTACAGGATCGAAACATCCGGCGGAACAACCTTTGTACCGAATATGCTCCTGGTATGGCTTCCAAACGTGGATCGTTCTGAAGTACAGCTCGGCATGCGGGTGGAAAGGGATTTCGTTTGGGCAGGTGCCGGTTATCGCTTCAACCAGAGTTACATGGTCACGGCAGGTCTGAATGTGAGTCCGAAATTTTCCGTGGGTTATGCCTTCGATAATTTCCTGACACCCGTGAACGGTTTCGCTGCCGATCGCGCCGGTGGTCATGAACTGGTGATGCGCTATAACTTCAAGCACAAGAAGAGCACAAGGATGAACTGATCTTCATCTGATGATGAAGAAAATAGGAGAAACCCCTGGCATATCGTCAGGGGTTTTCTTTTATCGATCTCTTCTATTTAACATAATATAAATTATAAGAAAAAAGCGAT
>CANHUK010000390.1 GCA_947463755.1 Chitinophagaceae bacterium | reverse complement strand
TGCGCCGCCTTCTGACTGGCATCTTTCTTATTGTAGGCCATACCCTCCGCGATGACACTGCCATCGATGACGGCACCGACCCTGAAAAGCCGGCGGCCCTTGTCCATGCGCTCCTCCAGGGTCTCGAATTCCAGGGTCTTACCCTGTTTGTTGGCCCACCCGTATAATTTGTTCTTGTGGTTGATCTCCAGGAGCTCCAGGTCTTCCATGAAGAGATGCGGAGTGATGATCCGCGTGAAGATCCAGCGCTTGGTGCGGTCGTAACCGATGTCAAGGTAGATCGCACCCACCAGGGCCTCCAGGGTATTCCCAAAGATCTGACTGACCTTCAATGAATTATCGCTCCGGTTGTAGAGCGTAACCTTCTTGAGTCCCATCTTGATGGCGATGTCATTGAGGGTCTGTCGATTGACCATCTTGCTGCGCATCTCGGTGAGATACCCCTCGCCTTTGTAAGGATATCGCATGAATAAGTAGTCGGCAACGACCCCGCTCAGAACGGCATCTCCCAGGTACTCCAGCCGTTCGTTGTTCTGGTCGGTCCCTTCACGAACGGAACGATGGCTCAATGCGGTCAGATAGAGATTCATCTTCCGGGGTACAAATCCGAGGATGTTCACCAACTGACGGAAATAGGCCCTGTTGCCGGCGGGTGTGAGCAGATATCGTATCCAGAAGAACAATCGTGAATGTGCTTTTCGAATGCCCCGCAGGGCGATGAGTGGTTTCAGTCGCGAAGACGGGTAGGCATCATCCGTACTTCCGTACGATGACAGAGGCGTTGTGACCGCCGAAGCCGAAGGTATTGCTCAGGGCAGCCCGGACAGGGCGTTGCTGGGGCTTGTGAAAGGTGAAGTTGAGTTTCGGATCCAGGTCCGGATCGACGGTCTGATGATTGATCGTGGGTGGTACGATATCGTTCAGCACGGAATAGATGCAGGCGATACACTCGATGACACCGGCGGCCCCAAGCAGGTGACCTGTCATCGATTTGGTGGAACTGATGTTCAGGTCATAGGCGTGATCACCGAAAACCCCAAGGATGGCCTTGGTCTCAGCGATATCACCCAAAGGTGTGGACGTGCCATGCACGTTGATGTAGTCGATGTCTTCAGGCTTCATGCCCGCATCCTTCAGGGAGGCCCTCATGACGTTCAGGGCGCCCAGTCCCTCGGGATGTGGGGCCGTGATATGATGCGCATCGGCAGTGGCTCCGCCTCCGGCGATTTCGCAGTAGATATGTGCCCCGCGGCGGAGGGCATGTTCCAGTTCCTCCAATACAAGGGCTCCGCTGCCTTCACCCATCACAAATCCATCCCTGTCCTTATCGAACGGACGGGAGGCCGTTTTGGGGTCGTCGTTGCGCTCACTGAGTGCCTTCATGGCATTGAATCCGGCAACACCTGAATCGCTGATCACCGCTTCACTGCCCCCGGCCACGATGATGTCGGCCTTTCCGAGCTGAATGTAGTGACAGGCTTCGATGATGGCGTGCGTGGAGGATGCGCAGGCACTCACCACGGCAAAGTTGGGCCCCCGGAAACCATGCCGCATAGAGATGTGGCCCGCGGCGATATCCAGGATCATCTTCGGTATGAAGAAGGGATTGAACCTAGGCGTACCGTCACCTTTGGCATAGGCAATGACCTCTTCCTGAAAGGTTACCAGTCCACCGATGCCACTGGAGAAAATAACACCGGTACGGTCAGGGTCTACCGTGTCCTTGGAAATGCCTGCATCACGAATGGCCTCGTCGCTGGACACAATGGCCAGCTGGGTGAACCGATCCACTTTCCGGGCCTCCTTGCGGTCTAGGTAGGCGACCGGATCGAATCCCTTCACCTCACAGGCAAATCGGGTCTTGAATTTAGATGCATCGAAAAGGGTAATGAAATCGGCGCCTGACACACCGTTGACAAGACCGTTCCAATATTCTGCAGCGGTATTGCCGATCGGGGTGATGGCGCCGATTCCTGTGACTACGACTCTCTTCAATTGCATATGGGGATGATTACCGTAAAAACGCCAGTAAGGGGTTATTACTTGGCATGCTCTTCAAGATAGGCCACAGCCTGTCCTACGGTAGTGATCGTCTCAGCCTGTTCATCGGGGATGGAAATGTTGAACTCCTTCTCGAACTCCATGATGAGCTCAACGGTGTCCAGGGAATCAGCACCCAGATCGTTCGTGAAGGAAGCTTCGGAGGTGACTTCAGCCTCGTCAACGCCGAGCTTGTCAACGATAATCTTCCGGACCCTTGTTGAAATGTCTGACATTGTTTTAAAATTTGGTTAATATGGGTGCAAAAATATAGTTTTTGAGAGAAAAACAATTTTTCAACCCAAACTGTACAAACTAATTCGCCATAAAGCAACGGAAGGCTGAACGGATCGGCATGTTGACCGGTGCACATACTCCGAAACCACGCGGATTGTAGACCGCAGATTCACTATCTTTATAGACGCTAGACTCTCTCACCTTAAATCAGATCACATGGCAATCAAGATCATCGATCACGGCACCCCGGATTACGAAAAGATGGTGGCCCTGCGCTATGATATATTGAGAAAACCCCTGTCGCTTACCTTTTCTCCGGAGGATCTGGAAAGGGACCGGCACGATGTGCTGATCGGCGCCTTCGACGAAGAGAGGATCCTGGCCTGTTGCATCCTTACCCCTTACGACAACGAACGATGCAAACTCCGGCAAATGGCTGTTCACAAAAGCCAGCAGGGAAAAGGGGTCGGCGGACAGCTGCTGCATTTCGCGGAAAATGTTGCCCGCCATAAAGGCTACCGGAGCATGCTCATGCATGCCCGTGAAACGGCCGTCGGGTTCTATGAAAAACTGGGCTATAAAGTCAAAGGTGATGAATTCGAAGAAGTCACCATCCCCCACTTCCTGATGGAAAAGACCCTGATCTGATATTGGATGCAGCCGTTCCTAAGCGGTCTTACCGATCTGTCCGGCCAGCAGTTTCCGGGCCTCCCGGACATCCGAGGGATGCTCAAACCCATCTTTTGGCAGCAGAAAGAAACTCCGGGGATCGAAATACAGATGAAAGAAGTGGGGTGATTCAAAATAATGTGAGAATTCCCGCCAGGACCAGGCCTTTTCCCGATGTCCGAAATCCAGGAAAAAATGCTGTGATTCAAGTCTGGCCG
>CANHUK010000389.1 GCA_947463755.1 Chitinophagaceae bacterium | reverse complement strand
TTGCCAGAACCATCTACCTCGCAGACGCCGCGGTTCACCGTCCCATTGTCAGAAAGGGTCTTGACCAGGCTGTATCCAATGATGGAATAGGTACTGGCATCGCAACCCTGCGTCAAAAATCCATGCGCTTTTTCGAAGGCGTCGCGGCCATAGAAGTCATCCGCATTGATGACGGCGAATGGTTCGCGTACGGCATCTTTGGCACAGAGTACGGCATGGGCGGTACCCCAGGGCTTGGTGCGATCTGCGGGCACTTCGTGGTCACCCATGAAGGCCTGCAATTCCTGATAGACATAGTCGATCTCGATCCGACCTTGCAGCCGGGGTTCGAAGATGGCCTTGAAATTGTCTGCAAAATCCTTTCTGATGATGAATACGACCTTGCCGAAACCCGCACGGATGGCATCATAAATGGAATAATCCATGATGGTTTCGCCACCGGGTCCGAAGGATTCAATTTGTTTCATACCTCCGTAGCGGGAGGCCATCCCGGCGGCAAGTATCACGAGCGTTGGTTTCATACGGTTGTTTGTCTCAATTTTGCTGCAAATTAATCAATGACTCGGTTCCGAACCCTCGGGATCGGGAAAACATAACGCTTTGACCCCTACTGAAAGTATATCGATCGACAGGGCTTCTTCATCTGACGGACAGTTCGGGTGGCAGGTATTGCGCCTTGACCGGTTGCATCCGGTCGTTTCGGGTAACAAGCCCTTTAAGCTGTCACGCTATCTGCGAGAGGCCAAGGAGGGTGGGTACCGGGGCATCCTGACCTTCGGGGGCGCCTGGTCGAATCACATCCATGCTGCAGCCTTTGCGGCCCGTGAAGCCGGCCTGGCATCCCTGGGCCTCATCCGCGGCGAACGACCTGTCAGGCTGTCAGCCACCCTGCTGGATGCAGAACGGGCCGGCATGGAACTCCGATTCCTGTCACGCACAGAATACCGTGAACGGTCCAGCCGGGGAGAAAATTGTACGCTCCTCCGGTTTCCGGGCTTCCTGGCAGTGCCCGAAGGGGGTGCAGGTGCCGCCGGCATGTTGGGGGCCGCAGACATTATGCGGTTCATCCCGAAAGATGCATTCGACTGGATCATTTGTGCCTGTGGGACGGGGACTACCCTGGCGGGACTGGTATCAGCAGCCTCGCCGGGGCAGCGTCTGCTGGGCATATCCGTGCTCCGGGGCCATACAGGACTGGAGCATGATGTCCTGGAACTACTGACGGGACGCAGCGAGCTTCCGACATTCCGCATCGAAGAGCGGTTTCATGGCGGGGGGTATGCCAAATATGACAACGAACTGATCGATTTCATGAACCGCTTCCACGCCCGTACCGGCATTCCGACAGATATCGTATACACGGGCAAGCTCATGCGGGCAGTAGATGCGCTCGCCGCAGAAGGATTTTTTTCACACAATGAACGCGTCCTCGTCATCCACAGCGGGGGGCTGCAGGGCAACCGATCTCTTGCTTCCTGTCGTTTACATTTTTCGTAACAAGACCGGACATATCTTTGCGGTCCATGCCACCGAGCCTGCGACAACACCGGCGTTCCCCCCTTCGACAGTTCATTCTGCTGAACCTGTTTACCATCATCCTGTGTGGACCGTTGGCCGCGCAGGATACCCTGCCGTCGTTCCGCGCGGTCATCCGTTCGGGTAAAGTGGTTTTAAGTTGGGTGAACCTATCCAGCCGGGTCGTACAATTGACCATTCAGCGTTCTTCTGACAGCCTGCAGGGTTACAAATCGATCGCGCCGATGCCGGATCCCGGTCTTCCGGAGAATGGATTCATGGACATGCGTGCACCCGACACCCGGCAATTCTACCGCATCTACGTTCAGGAATCAGGCGGATATTTCTTCACCACACCCGCACGCAGGGCCATTCCCGAATCAGAGGCCCCACCCATTGTTCGAGCGACCCCGATCTACACGCAGCCTGCCCCCAAGTACACACCGGTCCCCGAGCCACAGGAGCCCCTGCAACTGATCCCGACATTCAACAGCTTGCAGGAAGCGGGTACGCGCCCCGTCATCGCCAGACGGGCTCCGGGCCGGATCCGTTTCGCCGTTCAGCCGCTGGCAGTGGATGTGAAGGTGCTGGATGTCAGGATCCCCAACTCACTGCTCAGTCCTTCCGTGTTCATGCTGATCAATCCCGACGGCAACCTTCAGCTCGCGCTCCCCTCCGACCGGGCCGGCAGCTACCGGGTGCAGTTTTTCCTGCCAGACGGGGCTCCGTTCTTCCAGGTATCCAAAGTAAAAGATCCATTCCTGATCATCGACAAGGTGAATTTTCAGCGATCCGGATGGTTCGAATTCGAAGTGTATGAAAATGAGCGCCTGCGGGAGAGAAAACGGATCTTTATTCCGAAGACACGCCAGTGAGTTGTACATCAGCCTCAAAAACTTCCGCGAAATGCCTGAGGATCGAGGACTTTACCTCCGCTAACGGCAATGTATAACCGATCTCCCTTTCCATCGAGGCCACCTGTTTTCCGCGGATCCCGCAGGGTACGATGTGATCGAAGTCGCCCAGGTCCGTATTCACATTCAGCGCAAAGCCATGCATGGTGATCCACCGACTGCAGCGGACGCCCATCGCACAGATCTTCCGTTCCCTGCCGGGCAGGTCGGGATCGATCCATACACCGGTCTCCCCCACGCTCCTGCCCCCCCTGATACCGAAATCTCCAATGGTCCGGATGATGACCTCCTCCAGATTCCGGAGATACCAGCCGATATCTGTCCTGAATTTCTCCAGGTCCAGGATCGGATAGCCTACGATCTGGCCGGGTCCATGATAGGTGATGTCACCGCCCCGGTTTGTCGGAAAAAATGAATAACCGCGTTCGGTGAGTTCGGCCTCAGACAGCAGCAGGTGCTCCATCTTACCACTCTTACCCAGGGTATAGACGGGGGTGTGTTCGCAAAAAAGAAAATGATGGCGGGTAGGCGCTTCTCCCGCGTCGGCGTCAGGGGCGTTCCGATGACGCTCCGCCTTGATGTCGAGTCCGGCCTTGAGCCTTTGCTCCTGCAGCTCCCAGGCCTCCGCATATCCAATGCGGCCGAGGTCTTCCACATATACCTTCCGGCTTTCCATGACGCAAAGGTAGATTCTTTGGATAGATGTTACCTTTGACGAAATCGAATGCATGACGGGGGATCC
>CANHUK010000388.1 GCA_947463755.1 Chitinophagaceae bacterium | reverse complement strand
GTCACGAAATCCATACGCTCCCCCTCAGGAAGCAGACTTTCCTTACGGATCATCTCCTCATACGTGAGGTAGGTCCTGTCTTCCGGCAAAAACAGCATCTTACCCGAAGCCTGAGCGATCTCCGGGTTGATGCTGAGTGCACCACAGACCAGTTCGATCAATCCGTCCATGTTGGCCGCGATCCGGTGGATGGCTCCGATGAAAGCATCCTTGCCTCCGCCAACCATGCCCATTCTGAGTTTACGATTCATACTTGTTAGGATGTGTTGTGTGATGAAATGAGGGTACAAAATAAAAAAAAGAGGGGACAATCGCCCCCCCTTCATTGAGAATTGTTATCGTTATGATCAGGCAGGACGTAAACGCTTGCCAAACATGTACAGGATGATGAAGGCCACGATCAGGATCGCGGGGAAAAGCAGCATGTTCGACAGCGTGGCCTGACCGGCGGCGAGATCTGCCGCATCACCCACCAGACCGCCGGCCTCGGCTACGACCTTGTTCTCCTTGATCCAGCCACCAATGATCGGCTGGAAGATGGAGGAGGAGAACATGCCGATGCCGCCCATGATCGACAGACCCAGTGCGCCGGACTTGGGAACGTTCTCACTGATATATCCGAGCATGTTCGGCCAGAAATAACAAATGCCCAGAGCATAGAACACCGCGGCAACGTACAGCATCGATCCACTCATCGTGCTCAGCATGTAGATACCGGCGAGACCAAAGATGGCCGAACCCAGCAATACGCCGACCGTGTTCAACTTCTCGATCAGCGGACCGGCAAAATAACGACCGACCGCCATCAGACCGGTGACCAACGCCAGGATGAGCATCGGACTGGCACCTGCCTTGGCAAGGATCGGGCCAACCCACTGCTGGGGACCAAACTCGGAAATGGCCGTCAACGCCATACAGCAGGCCATGAACAAATACAAGGGATTTAGCATCGCCTTGAAATTATCCAGCGGAGAACTGGCCTCGGCACGCGGCTTGGGGAATGCCTGGCCCCAGAACATTATGGCATAGGCCACCGTAGGCAACAGGATCACCCAGATCTGGGCCTGCCAGGCCAGGCCTGAGTCGGTCATGAATTTGGAGATGAGCGAACCGAGGACGATACCGCCCGGGAACCACATGTGGAAACGGTTCATCTTGCTGCTGAATTCAATGCCCGAATAAGAATCGGCGATCATCGGGTTACAAGCAGCCTCGGTGCAACCATTGCCGAGACCGATCAACAACGTTGACAGCAGCAGGGTCTCATAACCGGTGGCATAGATCGTCAGCAAAATGCCGGCGGCATGCGCTATGAAAGCCACCTGCATGATCAGCTTCGGGCCGATCTTGGAGTAGAAAATACCGCCAAGGATCATGGAAATTGGAAATCCGAGGAACCACATCTGGTTGATGTGTCCAAGCTGAACAGGGTCCAGACTCATCTCCGTCCCAAGCTGGGTAAGAATTCCGGCCCGAATACTGAAAGAAAAGGCCGTGGTGATCAGAGCGAAACAACTCGCCCAGAATAATCTGTTGGCATTGATCGTTGGGTTCATGAATGAAGGGTTTTGATGATGGTTGAGGTCAGGAAACTATGCAATCTTCTTTTTTGCTCCAAAATTTTCTATATAAAGACCGGTCTTATTACTTTCCGATTCTTTAAATAACTTCATGGCAAACCATTATCAAGATGAGTCGGATCAACCGTAGAAAGGCCATCGGAAACCTCCTGGCCGGATCCGTTGGAGCCACCGGACTCCTGGCATACAACGACAAAGAACCCGCAAAAACAGAAGCTTTGAAAGGAAATATCAGACACGCCGTCTGCCGCTGGTGCTACAACGACATCCCATTGGAACAATTCTGCGCCGCAGCCCGGGACATGGGCATTTCAGCCATCGACCTCGTGGGACCCAAAGACTGGCCGGTCCTGAAAAAATACGGACTCGATTCCTCCATGTGCAATGGCGCGGAGATCAACCTCGTCGACGGCTGGAACGACACCGCCTTCCACGAAAAACTGATCCGGAATTATTCAGAAATGATCCCTAAAGTGGCCGAAGCCGGATATAAAAATCTGATCTGCTTCTCCGGTAACCGACGCGGAAAAGACGATGAAACCGGATGGAAAAATTGCACCGACGGGTTGAAACAGGTCACCGGCATCGCCGAAAAATATGGCGTAACCCTCGTGATGGAACTGCTCAACAGCAAGGTCAACCACAAAGACTACCAGTGCGACAAAACTTCATGGGGCGTGGAACTCGCCAAAAGGATCGGCTCCCCCAACTTCAAACTGCTGTATGATATCTACCACATGCAGATCGACGAGGGAGACGTCATCAGCACCATCCGGAAATCTCACGAATACATCGCACACTACCACACCGGCGGTGTCCCCGGCAGACATGAAATTGATGAAAGCCAGGAACTCTATTACCCAGCCATCATGAAAGCCATCGTGGATACCGGTTTCAAAGGATACGTTGCCCAGGAGTTCATTCCATCGTGGACAGATAAACTCGCCGCACTTAAAAAAGGCATACAGATATGCGACGTTTGAGAAAACAGCTGAATTCTGTCAGGCAGGCTCCACCTGAAGCCTGCTTTTGATCGCTTCGATGTAAATTACATGTCGCACGTCCCATACACAACTCAATGCGCCTAACATGGCAGAATCCAACATTTTTGACGCCATCGTGATCGGATCCGGCATCTCCGGAGGCTGGGCCGCCAAAGAATTGACGGAAAAAGGTTTAAAGGTCATCATGCTCGAAAGGGGCAGGGACGTCAAACACGGGGTTGATTATCCCTCCGCCAACAAAGCACCCTGGGAATTCCCGCACCGGGGCGGTCGCACACAGGAAATGATCCAGGACTACCCCGTGCTGAAAAGAGATTACCCCCTGAACGAGATGAACCTCGACTTCTGGGTGAAGGACAGCGAATGCCCTTACACGGAAATCAAGCGATTCGATTGGTTCCGCGGTTATCACATGGGCGGCCGTTCGCTCATGTGGGGGCGGCAAAGCTATCGCTGGAGCGACCTGGATTTTGGAGCAAACGTAAAGGAAGGCATCGGCACCGACTGGCCCATTCGATATAAGGATATCGCTCCATGGTACGACCATGTCGAAAAGTTCGCAGGCATCTCGGGCTCCAAGGAAGGACTTGATGTACT
>CANHUK010000387.1 GCA_947463755.1 Chitinophagaceae bacterium | reverse complement strand
GCCATGACCGGGATAGGGCTCTCCCGGCGGACTTCCGGCAACCGGTCGTCCAAGTGATGGTGTATCGGTTGTTCGCAGAACTGGATATCAAAGCATGCCAGCGCTTTTAATGTCGTGATCGCTGTTTCCGGATCCCATCCCTGGTTGGCGTCAATACGCAGGGTGATGTCTGGCCCGACGGCTTCACGGATGCCCCGGATCCTTTCCACATCTTCCGACCCGCTTTTTCCCAGTTTCACCTTGATCGTCCGGACACCACGTGCCACGAAGTCAACAGCCTTTCGGGCCATCACATCGGGCTGGTCGATTCCGATGGTGAGGTCGGTGACGATCTCTTTTCGGCGCCCGCCCAGAAAGGCGTAGAGGGGCAATCCTGCATATTTCGCGGCCAGGTCGTGCAGCGCCATGTCAAAGGCGCTCTTGATCGTAGTATTCCGGGCGATGAGGGTATCAAGTTCCGCCATGCGGCGGGTGATGTCGGTGGCATCCTTTCCTTTCATCATCCGGGCGAGGTCACGGGCGACTTCAAAACAGGTGGCCTGCGTTTCGCCCGTCAACATGGGAAAAGCCGAGCATTCGCCCATGCCGACATGACCATCCAGGGTGTGAATGCGGATGAATGTATTTTGAGCGACGGTCGCTACCTCCGTTGCGATGACGAATGGTTCCATCGCGATGGGCATCCGGAAGATTTCGGTATGGGAAATGATCGGGTTCATGATGGGCAAAGGTAACCTATTTCAAAGCCGGTGAAGCCCGGTGCCATCCCATGGGATCAGTTGCGTATGAGCCCTCGTTCGCGAAGCATGTCGAGCGTGAGGATCTTCGTATCCCGCACATTCCTGGAGGCGATGACATCGCAGAGCATCATGACGTGGTCTCCGGCATCCATTTCGTCTATGATGGACAGTTCAAGCCATGCTGCGGCATTGGATAGGACGGTGAATCCCTTCCATTCTGTGATCATTTTTCGTTTCCGAAGCCGGGCCAGCTTGTCGACTTGATGGCCGCTTTGTCTGCCAAGTAAGGCAATCAGGCCATGGTCGCCCTCGGCGAGCAGTTGCAAGACAAACCTGCGCTCCGCTGCCGCAAGTTCAAGGGTTTTAGTGCCTTTGAACAGCGCAACCATAAAACGTTTCGGTTCCATGCTCACGGCAGATACATAGGTGCAGATGTGCATGTTTTCATCTGTGCCGTGCCTGCTGCTGACGCTGTACACAGGCAGGTCTACCCGATTCCAGGGTTTTTTCATGCAGTGCCCTCCATGTTTTGTTGATCCAGTGACTGCAGGAATCCCGCTGCGATCTTCAAATGACGTTCGCGTTTTTCAGGAGCGAGCTGGTCGAAGGTCCGGATCAGCATGCCGAGACGGGGATTGGTCAGAAAAAAACTCCGGTGCACGTGCATGAATCTCCAGAACAGGGCATCCCATGTTTCTGTCCATCCCCTGCCCGTAGCCGGGATCCCGCTATCTTTCCAATCGCTCATCTTGAGGATGTAGTTGCTGCCGCTGATGTACGGCTTGGTGGTCATCAGCCCACCGTCGGCAAATTGCGTCATGCCGAATACATTCGGAACCATCACCCAGTCGTATGCATCGATGAACAGTGCCATGAACCAGCGATAGACCTCCTCGGGATCGAATTCACACAGCAAAAAGAAATTACCCAGGACCATCAACCGTTCGATGTGATGCGCATATCCGGTGCTCAGGACCTTTTTAATGACATCATCGATCGGTACTATGCCTGTATCTCCTGTCCAGAATGCGGGCGGTATCCGTCGTGTGAACCCCCAGTAATTGCGTGTCCTTTGTTGCCGCCCGGCGCGTTGATACACACCTCGGATGAATTCCCTCCAACCGACGACCTGTCTGATGAACCCTTCCAGGTCGTTCAGTGGAATGTCGCGGCCTTCGGCATGATCGAGTGTTCGCCTGATGACCTGTGCGGGGGTGAGCAGGCCCGTGTTCAGCATCGGGGTCAGAACGGAGTGATGCAGATATCGCGCAGAACTTACCATCGCATCCTCATAGTCTCCGAACCCGCGCAGTCTTTGTTGCAGGAATTCGTCCAGCAGTCGTTCCGATTCATCATGTGTCCAGGCCCATGGAAACCCGCCGTTCTCGGGGACGCCTGCATCTCCCGGATGATCGGGAAACCTGGCGTTCACCCATGCCATGGCTTCATTCGTGTATTCGTCGCCGTTAGTAAATGGTGCGGCGGGCATGGTGCGGTCCTTTGGAAAACGTTTCCGGTTTTCCGTATCGAAGGTCCATTTTCCACCGACGGGTTTTCCATCCGGGTCGATGAGGATCTTCCTCGACTTTCGCTGGTGGATATAGAAATCGGTCTGGTGATATCGTTGTCTCCCTTCGAAGAATGCATCGATGTCCTGGTGTGTATTCAGGAATCCGGGGGAGGGGTAGATCTCCAGTCGGGCATTTGCCCTATGGACGGCCGCTGTCATCCTGCGGGACAGCCAGTCGTCTGAGGGCTCGGCCATGTGGATCACACGGATGTCTCTTTGCGACAAAAGTTCGCTCAGTTCCCTGATATCGTGTCCCGGCTGCCCGGATTCGATGTATGTTACCTCCACGCCCCGTTTACGCAGCAAGTCGGCATAGGCCCGCATGGATGCCCTGTGCAGGATCAGCTTCTGCCGGTGAAAGGGATAGTGCGTGAAAAAAAGGGATTCCTCCACCAGCCATACAGGCCTTTGGGCATCGAGTGCCGGATGTTCCCGGAACAACTGATGGGGGAATATGATCGTAATTTCCTTCATCCGGGATACAGAACAATGCCGTCCGCTGAATGTTTACCATGTCAAACAAAACCATCGATGGAAAAACTCAACGGCAAGCGGATACTGATCACCGGCGCATCAGGAGGGATCGGATCGAATACGGCGAAGTTGCTGGCTTCCGGCGGGGCCACTTTATTTCTGACCGGAAGGAGGATGGAGGCACTCACGGCGTTGGCTGACGCCCTGCAGGTACCTTCAGAGCGAGTGTTCGCCGCTGACCTTTCCGACCAGGATGCGGTATCTGCGCTGGCTGGCCGTGTTATGGAGACGATGGGCGGTCTCGACATCCTGGTGCATGCGGCGGGCATTGGTATCATAAAGCCCATGGACCAGTTGACATTGGAGGACTTCACCCGTACCCTGAATGCCAATCTGATC
>CANHUK010000386.1 GCA_947463755.1 Chitinophagaceae bacterium | reverse complement strand
GAATTGAGCAGCGAATTCATTCTGTTCATCTCCACCCTCATGCGGATCAAAGCAAAGATGCTTCTGCCCAGGAAGGAGCTGGATGCACAGGGCAACGAGATCGATCCCCGTCAGGAACTGGTAGATAAGATCCTCGAGTACAAGAAGTTCAAAGAGGCATCCGCCAAACTGGCAGAGATGGAAGCTGAGCGGATGTTCATGGTGAAAAGGGGCAATCTGCAGAAGGAACTTTCGATGGTCGGCGAAGAGGCTTCGGAAGGATCAGAGATCCAGAGCGTGAGCCTCTTTAAGCTCATGAAGGTTTTCGAGAAGGTGATGAAGCGGATGTATGATCGCAACAACAAGCCTCAGCATGTTGTATATCGCTTCAATCATACAATGGAAGACACCCGTGAGTATATGCTCACCACGCTCTCGCGTGAGAAGACGTTGGCTTTCGAGAAGATATTTGAAGTTTGCCAGGACCGCATCCATGCTATATTCATGTTCCTGACGATCCTGGAGCTGGCGCAGCTGCAGTACATGACGGTGATGGTCGGTGAGGGCCGCAACAATTTCATCATCCAGTGGAATGATGATAGGGAACCCGACCCTGTCGAGCCCGGTTCCGCGGATGCCGAGGGGGCTGAAGTGGAGCCTGAGGGGGTCTAACCTCCGATGGTAAGGCACACCTTCACTTCGTTCTTCATGAGTTCCCTGACCGCGTTGGCGATGCCTGCGGCATCATATCCGCATTCACGATGCAATTCGCGCAGACTACCGTGTTCCACCAGCCTGTCGGGAATGCCGAGCATACGGACATCCGCTTTGTAACCGTGTGACGCCATGAATTCGAGCACGGCGGATCCGAATCCGCCAATGATCGTACCATCCTCGACAGTGACCACCTTGTTGTATTGAAGGAATACTTCGTGCAGGAGCTCCTCGTCGATGGGTTTCACGAACCGCATGTCGTAATGTGCGGGGGTGAGTCCTTCCGCCCGGAGATCACGGATGGCTGCCGCGGCGAAGTTTCCGGTGTGGCCAAGGCTCAGGATGGCCACATCCGTCCCAGCCTTGAGCTTTCTGCCTTTGCCGATGGGGATCTCCTGCATTTCATTTTTCCAGTCTGACAATACGCCTTCGCCTCTGGGGTAGCGGATCACCATGGGCATTTCCGTGGATTCGAGCTGGGCGGTGTACATGAGGTTCCTCAGTTCATGCTCGTTCATCGGAGCGCTGATGATCATATGCGGGATGCATCGGAAGTATGCGATGTCGTAGGCGCCGTGGTGTGTCGGGCCGTCTTCCCCCACCAAACCGGCGCGGTCGAGGCAGAGGACCACCGGCAGCTTTTGGATGGCGACGTCGTGCACGACCTGATCAAAGGCCCGCTGCATGAAGGAAGAATAGATATTGCAGAACACGCGCAGGCCCTGGGTTGCCATGCCGGCGCTGAGGGTGACGGCGTGCTGTTCGCAGATCCCCACATCTATCGCTCGTTTCGGCATCTTGTCCATCATGAATTTCAGCGAACAACCGGAGGGCATGGCCGGGGTGACGCCGAATATCTTCTCATTCTTTTCAGCGAGTTCGATGATGGTATGGCCGAATACGTCCTGATATTTCGGGGGTTGCGGTGTCTCGAAAGTCTTCTTGTAGATCTCGCCGGTCACCTTGTCGAACAGGCCGGGTGCATGCCATTTGGTCTGGTCTTTCTCTGCCAGGGCATAGCCCTTTCCCTTGGTGGTGACGATGTGCAGGATCTTTGGTCCGTGAATGTCACGCAGGTCCTGCAGGGTATCCACCAGTTTGTGGATGTTGTGTCCGTCGATGGGCCCGAAGTACCTGATCTTCATGGCCTCGAAGAGGTTGCTGCTCTGGTTGATGAATCCCTTGATGCTGTGTTCCAGCTTACTGGCCATGTCGCGGGAGAACGTCTTTCCGATGGGAAGTTTCCCCAGGGCGTTCCAGATATCGTCCTTCAGGCGGTTATAGGTATGGGAGGTGGAGATATCGGTGAGATATTCCTTGAGGGCACCGACGTTGGCGTCGATGCTCATGCAATTGTCGTTCAGGATGATCAGCATGTCTGAATCGCTGACCCCGGCGTGGTTCATGGCTTCGAAGGCCATGCCGGCCGTCATGGCGCCGTCTCCGATGACGGCGATCGCCTTCCGGTCTTTTTCGCCTTTGTGCTTCGCGGCCATGGCCATGCCAAGGGCTGCAGAGATCGAGGTGGAGGAATGGCCTACACCGAAGGTGTCGTATTCACTTTCGCTGCGCTTGGGGAAGCCGCTGAGGCCTCCGTATTTCCGGTTGGTGTGGAAAACGTTGCGTCTGCCAGTCAGGATCTTATGACCATAGGCCTGGTGTCCGACGTCCCATACCAGCTGATCGTATGGGGTGTTGTAGACATAGTGAAGGGCGACGGATAATTCCACCACGCCGAGACTGGCACCGAAATGACCTCCATGCACGCTGACAACATCTATGATGTATTGACGGAGTTCATCGCAGACCTGATTGAGCCTGTTCTTGTCCAGTCTGCGCAGATCTTCGGGGAGATCGATGGTTTCGAGCAATGGTCCCGCCTTTATGTCCATATCTGTTGATTGGATTGTATGGTAAAAGTACCGAATATCGTCCAATACCTCACGAGGACCGGACATGAAGAAGTTAAACAACCCGGGGCAGCTTTTGTTCCTGCAGAATGCCGAATTCTCCGACCTCCATCAAATTCATCCATTGGTAACAAAGGCTGTGGAGTCTGAAGGATTCGTTTTAGATTTGGATAAATCCCATGACTCATGATCCTCCGGATCAATAATCGTTCACGTTACCATCTTTTCCAGTTCATGGGCTGGGGTTTGCTTGCGCTGATCAATATCTTTTTCTTCATCACATTCGATCGTCTGGATTTCCAGCATTTGCGCAGGTTGACGATCACCGTGCTGTTAGGTGTTTCTATTTCACATCTGATGAGATTCCATGTGAAGCGGGCCGGATTGCTCAGGCAAGCCCAGGACCGTCAGATCATCGGGTTTGTACTGATCACCCTGTTCTATGCCTTAATGTGGGGGGTGATCGAGAGCCTTGTCATTCATTTGTTTCCCGTGCTCAAGACATATCGACGCCGGAGCAGCTTTCCTGAAATGGCCTACCGGAACGTCTTCAACAGTGTAGGCATCCTATTCATCTGGAAT
>CANHUK010000385.1 GCA_947463755.1 Chitinophagaceae bacterium | reverse complement strand
GCAGCGGCCTTGATCAGGGCATCCACACCGAAGTCTATCCCCCGGTAGAAATCCTGTTCGCGGAAGTTGGGGACGATCTCACTTTCAACGATACGCTTGGCGATGGCATCCGGGATCGCCCCTTCGAGGCCATAGCCCGGGGCGATGAATACCTTGCGGTCGTTCTTGGCGACAAGGAGCACGACCCCGTTGTTGTTCTCTTTGTTTCCTACGCCCCAGCTTCTTCCGAGCTGGTATGCGACTTCGGAGATGTCATAATCCCCGGTGGTCGGGATCAGCACCACGGCGATCTGGTTGGATGTGCTGTCGTCGTAGGCGACGAGTTTTGCTTCCAGGGCCTGTTGCTGATCGGGGCTGAGTGTCTGGGTCAGGTCCACCACCAGCCGGGGCGGATTGGGTGGCGGGGGAATGACCTTTTCGATCTGGGCGAAGCCCAGGAAGGCCGAAAGCAGAAGGCTGAGGGTGATCCAGGTCTTTTTCATCTATCGGCCGAATATGATGTGATCCGGAAGTTCATTGCGATCTTCCGAGTGATAGGGGAATTTTTCCTGAAGCACTTCTCCGACGTCCCGGATGATGCCAATGATACCATCTACGTAGTGCTGTTCGCCAAAAGCGGCCAGGATCTTGGCCACCTCGCCATTCCAGAATGCGCTCCCGACGATCCGGTGGATACCTTCGTCGCCGAAGACCGCCAGTTGCCGGTCTTTCATCGCCAGGTAGATGAGTACACCATTTCGGTCCTGCGTCTGTTCCATCTTGAGTCCGAAGAACAATTCGGCAGCTCGGTCCACCGGGTCCACGAAACGGCACCTGTGTTCAATGTAGATGCGTATCTCTCCGCTGGTACGCATTTCCGCTGCGCGGATGGCATCGACGATGCGTTGCTCATCTGCTTCGGAGAAATGCTGTTGTGCCGACCGGAACCTGTCTAAGATGGAAAGTAATCCCATGGCTGGTATGTTTTACTTGCCGAAATCAACGGCGGGGGCCTTTTCCGCACCGGCATCTGCCTCGAAGTATCCTTTCTCGGTGAATCCGAACATGGAAGCATAGAGGATGGTGGGGAAGGTCTTGACGCTCGTGTTGTATGACTGGACCGCATCGTTGAAGTCGTTACGGGCGACCTTGATCCGGTTCTCCGTTCCTTCGAGCTGGGCTTGCAGGTCGCGGAAGTTCTGATTGGCTTTGAGGTCGGGGTATTGCTCGACCGTGACCAGCAGGCGACTCAATGCGCCGGAGAGTTCACCCTGTGCCGCCTGGAACTTGGCGATATTTTCGGGCGTGAGGTTGGCCGGATCGATGGTCATCTGAGTAGCCCGGGCGCGGGCACCGATCACGGCTTCCAGCGTGGATTTTTCAAAATCCGCAGCGCCTTTGACAGTGCTGACGAGGTTGGGGATGAGGTCGGCCCGGCGCTGGTAGTCGCTCTGGACCTTGGCCCACTTGGATTTGACGTTCTGGTCCTGCTGAACAAGATTGTTGTAACCCGAGCAGCCACAGCCGCCGAGGAGGACGATCAGGCCGACGATGACGATCAGTACGATGTTCTTAGTGCTCATGTAAGTTTATTTATGCTATCAAGTTAAGACGATCGGAGAAATTAAATGGTTGCATGTGGTGGGTCTTCGTTACCGGATGGCGGCGATGCCGGGCAATACTTTCCCTTCGAAGTATTCGAGCATGGCGCCACCTCCCGTGGAGACGTAACTCACCTGGTCGTCGAATCCGAACTTATTGACGGCGGCCACGCTGTCGCCTCCGCCTACCAGGGAGAAAGCGCCATTGCGTGTGCTCTCGGCCACGGCTTCGGCGATGGCCCGGGTCCCGGCCTGGAATTTCTCCATTTCGAAGACGCCCATCGGGCCATTCCATAGGATGGTGCGGCTGCGGGTGATGACTTCATGAAAGGCATGGCGGGCATCGGGACCGATATCGAGGCCCATCCATCCGTCGGGGATGGCGTTGGAGGGGGCGATGCTGGTGTTGGCGGCTGCGTCGAAAGCGTCTGCGATGACCGAATCCGCCGGAAGGTGGAGATTGACGCCCTTTTCAGCGGCTTTTGTGAGGATATCGAGGGCGGTATCGAGTCGGTCGGCCTCGCACAGGGATTTCCCGATCTGTCCGCCTTTCGCTTTCATGAAGGTGTAGGCCATGCCGCCGCCGATGATGATGTCGGTAGCGCGGTCGAGGAGGTTTTCGATGATCAGGATCTTATCAGACACTTTCGCACCGCCGATGATGGCGGTGAAAGGCTTTTCGGACTGATGCAGTACTTTTTCGGCGCTGGCGACCTCTCCTTCCATCAGGAGTCCGAACATTCGGCGGTCGGCCGGGAAGGAGGATGCGATCACGGCGGTGGAGGCATGAGCACGGTGAGCGGTGCCAAAGGCGTCGTTCACATATATATCTCCGAGTTTGGCGAGGGCTGTTGCGAAAGCGGCTTCCCCCTTCTCTTCAGCCTTGTGGAAGCGCAGGTTTTCGAGTAGGAGCACCTCACCTGCCTGAAGACCAGCGGCGGCCTGTTCTGCCGTTTCCCCGATGCAATCCGGGACGAAATGCACTTTGGTTTCTGTGCCGAGAAGTTCGGAGAGATGCGGGACCAAGTGTCGAAGGGAGTATTTATCGGTCGGACCGTCTTTGGGGCGGCCGAGGTGGCTCATGAGGATGACGGCACCTCCATCGGCTAGGATCTTACGGATGGTAGGCAGTGCGGCGGTCATGCGGTTATCGTCGGTGACCTGGAACTGATCGTCGAGCGGGACGTTGAAGTCCACCCGGACGAGGGCTTTTTTCCCGGAGAAATCGAAGGAGGAGAAGCTGGGCATATGATGTTTATTTACGGGCCAACATGAAGACAGCAGAGGGTCCGCGGAGATTATTCCCGGCGTGGCCTCTGCTGTCGGATATCATGGGATGCGATCTTTATTTAGAGATCAGCTGTGCGAAGTAGTTTACGGTGCGAACGAGCTGGCTGACGTAGCTCATCTCGTTGTCGTACCATGATACGGTGCGCACGAGCTGCGTATCACCCACGGTCTGAACTTTCGTCTGGGTGGCATCGAACAGTGATCCGTAGGAGATTCCGATGACATCGCCGCTGACGATCTCATCTTCCGTATATCCGAAGCTTTCGTTGGCGGCGGCCTTCATGGCGGCGTTGATCTCATCTGCCGTAACCTTCT
>CANHUK010000384.1 GCA_947463755.1 Chitinophagaceae bacterium | reverse complement strand
GCCCGGGAGCATCCTGCACCTTCCAATGCGGGGCGAGGGAGGGCTGTGATCCCATTGACAGTTTGAGCAAGCGGTCAGCCGCCGGGCGCTCCACCTTCGTGAACTGCCCGTTGGGCCAGCGAACATGCAGAGAATCGATGCGGTCGGAAGCACCCAGTCCGAAATGAAGCCGGGTACTGACAGCCGAGAGATATCCCCGGGATGGCGAGAGTTCCAGGGTCTGACTTCCGGCGGGTGTGAACAGGGTGACAAGCGATCCGATGGCGGTTGATCCATTCTTCCCGGTGAGCTGGAGGTCCAGGAAATGCGCGGACTTGCGCTCGCTGGCGTTATTGCGGTAGACGAAAGCTTCTTCGTTGATGTTGTTGACAACGATCTCCAGATCGCCATCGTTGTCCAAATCGGCATATACGGCGGCCGAAGAAATGGCGGGGCGGTCGATGCCCCAGTCCTGCTGACGATTTCGGAAGGTCAGGTCGCCGTTGTTGGAAAAAATGTAATTGGGGATACGCGTGGAGGGCATGGCCCGGATCAGGTCCATCAACTGAACGGGTTCCCGTTCGACGGCCTTCTTGACCTTGTAGTCACCCCAGTATTTAAGGAAGTCTTTGTTGGTGTAATCCCGCAGATATCCGTTGCTGATGAACAGGTCCTTGAACCCATCGTTATCGAAATCCGCAAACAGCGGTGTCCAGCTCCAGTCGGTCTTGGCAATACCCGCCAACTGCCCGATCTCACTGAACGTACCGTTGCCGTTGTTCAGATGGAGCATATTGCGCATGTACTGCCGATGCAGCCCCTGCTGCTGCATGAGTTCGAAGATCTCGTAGTTCTCCTGAAGTTGCAGGAGCTTCTGGCGGCGGTTATTCTCCGGCAACATATCAAGGGTGAGGATATCGGGCAGCCCGTCATTGTTAAAGTCGGCCACCTCTGCACCCATCGAGAACTGCGACATGTGAGAGAGTGCACTGTCAGCGACATCCCGAAAAGTTCCGTTCTGCTGGTTGAGGTAGAGATGATCCGGTTCGTTGTAATCATTGGTGACGTAAAGATCCGGCCATCCATCGAGGTTGATGTCGGCCACCACCACTCCAAGTCCAAAGGTCAGGGCCGAACGGGTGATGCCGCATCGATCAGATACATCATGAAATTTTCCGTTGCGGTTTTCGAAGAGTTTGCACCCGGCGAAACTATCCGGTATGTTGCGATACTTGGTGAATTCCAGGTTGTCAACCTTCTTGATGCTGTGGTTGAGCAGGAACATATCGGGGTCACCATCTCGATCATAGTCGAAGAAGGCCGCCTGATTGCTGTAGGCGGGGTCGTCGAGCCCGAATTCCCGGGCAGCTTCCCTGAATCTGAATTTGCCGAGGTTGATGAACAGCTGGTTTCTGCGGGTATCCGGTCCGCCTTTGCCGGAATAACAAACGTAGATATCCAGCAGCCCATCCAGATTCACGTCAGCCATGGTCACCCCGGTCTTCCAGTGACCGGGTCTCCCCTCCAGGCCGGCGCCCGCGGTGGTAGTAACATCGGTGAAGCGAAGCCCGCCCGTGTTTCGGTACAACTTGTTAGGCCCCATGTTGGCGGTGAAGAACAGATCCTGCAATCCATCATTATCGAGGTCCCCGACTGCCAGCCCACCCCCGTTGAAGAAATACTCGTAGGCCAGTACGTTGAAACCCTCAGTTTCGCTGATGGTGTTGACGAATGTCACCCCGGTCTGTTTGCTGTCCAGGAAGGAGAACAGTGACTTATCCTGCGCCTGAAGGGATAACAGCGGGGCGGCAAGTAGCAGGGAGAGCCATGCGGTGGGAAAACGCATATGGATCAGGTTGGACGGCATGATGAAATTACGAAATACCCGCGAAATGGTTCAGAAAAGGGAAAGGCGCCGATGTGGCGCCTTTCCTGTTTGAGTAGTATGGATGGGGCATTATTTGCCGCCGTCCCACCACATCTTGGTCATGAAATTATCTCCGCCCATGCGGTCGGAAGCGGCCTTGTAGTTGGCGGGGTTCGAGCTGATCTCGTTCTCCCAGTACTTCAGGCGACGCGGGATCTGGTTGGCCTCCCAGCGGTTCGGGTCGTTGGTGGGCGTCAGCGCGGGGAAGCCGGTGCGGCGCCAGTTGCTCCAGGACTCGATATCGTTGAGATAGGTCGCGGCCCAGTATTCCTCGCCGATCAGCCTGCGCTTGTCGGCATTAGAGGCTGCGGCGAAGTTACGACCGGTGATGTAGGCATCGATCTGTGCCTGTGTACGGGCGAAGGAAGCGTCGAAGGATGTCCAGTTCTTGATGGCGGCATCCACACCTCTTTGGAAGTGTGTTGCAGAGTTGGTGGTCAGCCATCCAAGTACGGCAGCTTCTGCAGCCATCAGCTCGACCTCTGCATAGGTCTGCAGGATGTAGGGGTCAGACCAGTCCATATACCTGATGTTCTGCATGGAAAAGATCCAGCGAGGCGTGGAGGTCAAACCGGCATTCCAGTCGGCCAGGTCCTGTCCGGTGAGCGCGGTGGGCATGTTGGCGGTGGTGAAACCGTTGGGCATACCCCGCTGAGCGGTCGGGTTGGTATTCCATGTGGCGGAATTCTCGGGGTTGCCGAGGCCTCCGCAGACGATCATCAGGCGGGGGTCGTTATTGGCCCGCATCCAGTTGACGAAGGTGCGGGAGACCTTGCAGTCGCGGGAATACTTATAGGTATTCCAGTAGCCATCATTCAGACCATTGCGGTTGATACCCTGGGGACCTTCAGCAAACTTGATGAATGCATTGTCGGCATTCGAAGTGAAGGCACCGTTGTTATAGGCTTCCAGGAACACGGTGCGGGCCGTGGTGGCATCGACATTGCTCATACGAAGTGCCACGCGCATCAGCAGGGCATTGGCGAACTTCTTCCACTTGGCGACATCTCCGCCGTAGATGAAATCCTGGCTGCCGAGCGACTTGGCAGATGCGCTGAACTTATCGCGCGCAGCCTTGATGTCGCGCACCAGGTAGCCGTAGATGTCCTTTTGATTGTCGTACTTAGGGAACCAGTTGGCTTCGGCCTCGAGTCCGCGGCCGGCCTGCTCATAGGGGATGTCACCATAGAGGTCGGTCATGCGGTGCAGGTCGAAGGCGCGCAGCAGGGTAGCCGCAGCCCAGATGTTCGCTTGTGCCGGATCATCCTTGGTCTTGTTGATGGCATGG
>CANHUK010000383.1 GCA_947463755.1 Chitinophagaceae bacterium | reverse complement strand
GAGATGCGGAACTGATCCTCCGTCTCTACATGGCCGGAGGATGGCAGGCGCTGGCCCATCTCCGCGGCGACTATGCCTTCGCCATTTTCGATGCACAGGCGCGCGAACTCATCCTTGTGCGTGATGTTTTCGGCGTGCGCCCATTATTCTGGATGGACCGCAACGGACACCTTGCCTTTGCCTCCGAACCCCGGGGGATATTAAGCCATCCGGCCGCCGATGCCGAGATCGACCATTCTTTCGTGACCGTCCTGCTTGCCGGCCTGCCCCCGGACCCGCAGGCCACCTTTCACCGGCATGTGCGTATTCTCCCACCCGGACACCTGCTCCGGGTCAGCGTGTTTTCGGTTACCCTTCACCGTTATATTGAACCGCGCATACCGGATCGCATGCTCAGGGTATCGCGCGAGGAGGCACAGGCCGGTTTTCGGAATCAGTTGCAAGAGGCGGTCAGATGCCGCATCGATGGCGTACCGCTCGTTGCGGCCGAACTCAGCGGCGGGCTCGACTCCTCCGCCATCACCTGCATGGCCGCCCGACTGATGCCTGATCCCGACGGGTTGCATGCCTTCTCCAACGTACTGCCCGATGGTCATCCTGATGAGGAGAAAGATGAGTCCCCATTCATCGAAGCCGTCGCCGGACATGCCGGCATCCGTCACCTTCATCGGATATCTGAGAGTGGACGCAGCGATTTCCGGGACCTGTTGGACATAGACCTCGAGGTCAATGGTGGCGTTGAATATATGACAAGCATGTGGCTGGAACCCGTTCGAAGGAAGATGCATGCCCTGGGGATCCAGGTCGTGCTCTCCGGATTCATGGGCGATCAGGTGGTCTCGCATTCGGGCCGAAACCATTGGGCCGATCTGGCAGACGAAGGCCGGCCCCTGAGATTCCTGGCCGCCTGCCTGAAACACGGAAGACCTGACATCCTCTTCGGAAGGACGATCAAACGAATCCTCCCCGAGTCCCTCGCAGATCTGCTCGGGCGGATGCGTGCCGCTGCTCCGCCAGGCCACTCCTGGCTCCGGAAGGGGATCTCGTTGTCTGATATGCCTTCGGAACCCACGACAGCAGGACGTTTCAGATACAAGCGACACCTTTTGTGGGCAGTAAATCGACCGACGGTCGCCCGCAGGCTGCAGAACGAGGCCATCTGTGGTATCCGGCACCGCATCATACCTGCCTATCCAATGGCGGACCTGCGCCTGATCGAATGGGTCCTCTCGTTGCCGGTGTCTGTTATCGGACATCCCAATCATGACCGCTACCTGTTTCGAAGCGCCATGGAGGGCGTCCTGCCAGAACCGGTGAGGTGGCGCCGCGATAAAGACGTGCCTGCCGGGGTCTATCTCCTGCAAGAGAACCGACGCTTTCATGAACAGGTGCGGGCTTGGGTGATGGATCTTCGCAAACGGCAGGGAGATCCCCTGCTCGACATGGTGGATTTTGACAGGATCCTCGAAGGGCTGGATCCGCAACGGACGGAGAACCGGTGGCAAGGAAACTTTTATCCCAACATGCCTTTCCACCTGCAGGCACTGCTGCGGTATGCGGAGAAACAAGCGGAAAAATGATCCTCCTGTCCGCCCGACACCCTGTCTTTTATGCCGACCCGGTTCCGTATCTTTATACGTAAGTCCATCCAAAAGCATTCTTCAATCAACGTCCATCCAATGCAGGAACCCCAATTGAATCCAGTGCCACAGCCCGGAGAGATGGAGACGCCCGCTGCCGGGAAGGCCACATGGCAAACACCTGCCGTGACCGAGATCTCCCGTTTCGATATTCTTTCGCTGGGGCCAACCCCAGGCACGACAGAGAATTCAACCTTCTCCGATAAGTCGGGATAGGATGATCATCATCCCAACTCCCTCATGAGTGTCTCCACCGCAGCCGACAGATCGGCGCCGTCATCCGGATCATCCGGGCGTCTGACCTGAAAGATCGGAACGCTGTCCGCCAGGCCCGATATCACCTTCGTGATCGCCGACTGCTGAACCGGCGTGTGGATCAGGCCGGGTCTGTACGTGCATCCGGCCAGTGCCCCGAATGCCTGGACACCCTCTATCTGCTGCACTTCTACCCGCCGGACACTTGCGTCCCGGACGATCAGGGCTACGCCGCTGACAGGCATCGTGTCAGCATGAAATGCTGCATGGAATCCCACGCCCATTTTTGGGTCATCGGGCCAAAGAGGCCACCGCACTGCCGTCGGGAAATGCCGGTCGATCCCTTCAGGATGCATTTTAAGGATGGGGTAGGAGGCCGAAGCCAGCCAACTTCCCTGCACATTTCTTCGTCCGTCAAGAACGCAAACGTCGTCTGAGAAGATGCGATGTCCGCGCTGCATCAGCTGGGAGAGCAGGGTAGATTTTCCCGCGCCACTGGCCCCAGCGAAAAGAAAAACGGCATCCGACCGGATGATGCCCGAAGCATGCAGGAGCATCAGATTTCTCTGAACAAGGCAGGCGCTGAATGCCACGGTCAGTGCATACATCCGCAAGGCTGTCGGGTCAGAGGCTCCCCGGGGTTCCATCTGCAACAGGGTGCCATTTTGTACGCGATATCGGCCGGTATTAGGTATTTGCAATCTGAAAATATCGGGTTCCATGCGTTGGTGAACACGCCGGGCAGCAAGATTTTCAAACCAGGGGTCATCGATAGGTTCGGCCTCTATTTTCACATCCTCCCTGTCGAAATCATCCGGGAACAGTTCCGGGAATGCTATATTCGAAGC
Source organism: Chitinophagaceae bacterium (assembly GCA_947463755.1). Lineage (GTDB taxonomy): Bacteria > Bacteroidota > Bacteroidia > Chitinophagales > Chitinophagaceae > Pollutibacter. Next base: position 458 of record CANHUK010000383.1, on the reverse strand, counting down.
TATTTTCAGCCCAAATCCACGATATTTAAATGTCGGAGGGTTCATGCAGGTAAAAGATCAGGGCACGGCCGTGCGCAGTGCTGATGATCAAAACTACGCAATCCGTCCGCACAGGAAATCCAGATGATCGAACTTGATAAAATCGCCCGAAAATTTGGTGCAAATGCTGCCCTGTTGATCTTTGGGCTGAGGTGGCGATATGGGTTCATCAAGCCCGCAGATGAGGACACTTTGGCCTCCTTTTCCAATGCGGAAGGGGATCGGTTGCTATCCCTTGTGTTTGACCATGTATTGTCGCCGGCAGATGTCATGCATCCTGCGATCAGATCAGCAGTCCCGGAAGCATGGTGGGACCGGTTTCTGTATCAACATCATGTGATATCGAAAACGACGATGGCCCGGGTGGAGGAGATACAAACCCTGAACCGATCCTTCGAAGATGCAGGGATCGATGTGCG
>CANHUK010000382.1 GCA_947463755.1 Chitinophagaceae bacterium | reverse complement strand
CGACAGCACCTATTCCCTGTTCACCGACTCCGGAAAAGGGAATATCGTGGGCATCAGTCCCTACATGGTGCCGGTAGACTACGCCTCCCGCCAGCATTTCCTCAACAAGCTCGACGGTTACATGCAGGCCGCACATCTCAAGGGATGGCTCACCCCAAAAACCGTGGTCATCTTCCCGGAATACATCGGTACCTGGCTGGTGGTGGAAGGACAGAAAAGCAGCATCTATCAGGCCCCAACCATCGAAGATGCCATGCAGACCTACATGACCTCGAATCTATTCTCCTATCTGCGCGACTGGTTCACCACCCCGGATGATACGGGCGACAAGCTGAGCCACTCCATCTTCGCCAGTCAGGGCTACCGCATGGCGGCCAGTTACCGCGAAGTCTTCGGCGTGCTCGCACGGAAATATGGCGTGACGATCATCGCCGGCTCGATCCTCCTGCCCAATCCCGAAGTGGTGGACGACCGCATCCGCATCCGGATGGGCCCCCTGTACAACATCACGGCGGTCTTTGACCCGAACGGCCGCATCCGGCCACACCTCGGCCGCAAATGCTTCCCCGTGGCCGAAGAGCAGCCCTTTGTAGCCCGCGATACCCCCGGTAAGACACCCGTCTTCGACCTGCCCTGCGGACGCGCCGCCGTTCAGATCTGCGCCGACAGCTGGTTTCCGGAGAGCTACACAAGCCTGAATGACCGGCAGCCACAGATCATCGCCGTACCGGCCTATATCTCCGGATCCGGCAGCATGGATAGCCTTTGGCAAGGCTACAGCGGCTACCCTGCCCCCGCGGATGTCGATACCACCGACCGCGGACGCATCACACTGGCAGAAGCCTGGCGAAAATACACGCTGCCCGCCCGCATCCGCAGCAGCAGCGCCCGCTTTGGCATGGTCGTACCTCTGCGCGGTAAACTATGGGACCTCGGGACAGATGGAGGGATCATTGCAGTCAGCGGCGACAGCGTCTTCACCGCCCGGCCCTCAACCGGCGCCGCCATCGTCAACATGTACCTGAACTGAGATCAGCGCGGTGTCATCCGCACCAGCGGCACGATCATCTCCTCCAGCGAAATGCCCCCATGCTGAAAACTGTTGCGGTAATAGTTCGCAAACTGGTTGAAATTATTGGGATAGCAGAGGAACCGCTCCTCGCGGGCGAAGATATATGACGAATTGACCGTCGGTGTGGGCAGGCCCGCTACCTTCGGATCCCGGAAGGCCAGCACGTCCTGCGGGCTGTAATCCAGATTTCTTCCGTGTTTGTATCTCAGATTCGCCGTGGTCAACCGGTCGCCTACGACCTTACAGGCATCCTTCACCCGCACCGATCCGTGATCCGTGCTCAGGATCAGCGAAACACCCTTTTCCGCAAGTTTGCGCAGCGTCTGCAACAGGGGAGAATGCTCGAACCAGCTCCGGGTCAGGCTGCGATAGCTGCGCTCATCGCCCGCCAATTCCTTGAGGACTTCCATCTCCGTGCGGGCATGACTGAGCATATCCACAAAATTGTAGACTACGATCGAGAGGTCGAAATTCAGGAGATTGTGTGCCCCTTCGGCCAGCTTCTGCGCGTCCTGGTGCGAAGCGATCTTCTGATACGAACAACGGATATCTTCCCGCCGCAAACGCTTCAGCTGCGCCCGGAAGAACTCCTCCTCATGCAGGTTCTTACTGCCTTCCTCCTCATCCTGCTTCCATTTACCGGGGAACTGACGCTCGATCTCCATCGGCAACAGGCCTGCAAATATGGCGTTCCGCGCATACTGCGTGGCCGTCGGCAGGATACTGTAGAACATGTCTTCCTGAACAATGCGGAAGGTTTCAGCAAATACCGGCTCGATCGCCTTCCACTGGTCGTACCGAAGGTTGTCGATCAGCAGCCACAAGGTCGGACGCCCCTTTTCGATATGCGGCAGGATGAGCCGGCGGAACAATGTATGGCTCATCACGGGTGCCTCATCCTGCAACCGGGGATCCACCCAGGAGGCATAATGCCGGGATATGTATTTAAAGAACTCTGCATTGGCATCGCTCTTATGCGACTGATGGACGTCCTGCATCTCCGGACTGTCGGACCGCTCCATCGCCATCTCCCAGTAGGTCAGCCGGCGGTGGATATCCATCCAACCCGCCTGGTCAGGATCGCTGTTCAGCGCCATGAATAACTGTCGGAACTGCTGCTGGTAGTCGGACGTGGTCTTTTCTGCCACCAGCCGGCGGTTATCGATGATCTTCTTGAGACTCGACAACACCTGATGGGGATTGACGGGCTTGATGAGATAGTCACTGATCTGCGCACCAATGGCCTCATCCATCAGATTCTCCGTCTCGTTCTTGGTGATCATGACCACCGGGATGTGCGCATCCTGCTCCTTGATGCCCGCCAGGGTCTCCAGGCCCGTCATTCCGGGCATCGTCTCGTCCAGCAACACGATATCCGCCGGATTCGACCGGAGATATTCCAGCGCATCCGGACCATTCGAGAGCATGGTGACCGCATAGCCCTTCGCTTCCAGGAACCGCTTCTGCGACGCCAGGCTCTCGATCTCGTCATCCACCCAGAGGATCTTCGCCAGTGACATGTTGCATTGATTTTAGCGTACGAAGTTAACCTTCCGCGGCATACCCGGGCGGCTGTCGTAATTTTGCACCACAAATCACAACAAGATGGCGTTCCGCAAGATCATCAACGACCCGGTACACGGCTTCATCACCCTCGACGACCCGCTGGTGTACAAGGTGATGTCGCACCCCTGGTGCCAGCGCCTGCGCAGGATATCGCAGATGGCACTCTCGCACCTGGTCTACCCGGGCGCCGTGCATACCCGCCTTCACCACGCTTTGGGTGCCTATCACCTGATGACCCTCGCGCTGCAGGAACTGAGATCGAAGGGCGTGGACATCAGTCCCGAAGAAGAACAGGGCGCCCGCATCGCCATCCTCCTCCACGACATCGGTCACGGCCCCTTCTCCCATGCCCTCGAGAGCGTCGTGATCCCAGAGATGAGCCACGAGGCCATCTCCCTGCTGATCATGGAAAGACTGAACGCAGAATGCGACGGGCAACTGCAAACGGCCATCGACATCTTCCGCGACACCCATCCCAAGCGATTCCTGCACCAGCTGGTGAGCGGACAACTGGACGTAGACCGGATGGACTACCTCGCACGCGACAGCTTCTTTACAGGCGTCAT
>CANHUK010000381.1 GCA_947463755.1 Chitinophagaceae bacterium | reverse complement strand
GCAAACGGGCAGCAAAGGATCGTCCCTCAGTGGCCAGACCTGTCAGAAAACCATACCAGCCGGTGAGGCCGATCCGGTCGGCCGCCAGGTTAAGGATCACGGCGGCGATCAATACCAGCCAGCCTGAAATGAAGGAGGATAGCAGCCCCATGTCAGTGATTATTTTTTTCGCCGGCGGATCATGTGCAGGAGTTCGGTGAAGCCTGCACGCATGAAAGGCCATCGCGGCAACGTGTTCATCAGTTTGAATTCCTGGGCGACGCTCGTCCCATTGTCGAGAAATCGGAAGATGCGATGGGTCGGGTTGTGGCGAAACAGTTCCCGGAAGATGAACCATCCGGGCAGCACATGCTTCGCCAGAATGTTCAGCAGCACACTGTCGTACCAGCCGAAGCGCTTCCTGATCAAGGGCTCCGGACGGGGTGGACGTCCGGTCGCCGACAAGGCAGACACGATACGCGCCGCATGTCGCTGGATGAAGGTGAACGTGTATCCGGATGAAGCCTTGGTCTGCCCACCGGCCGTTCCGATGTGGATGATCCGGCCCTCATCGGCAGGAAACTGCATCGTGGTCATCGGGATGACCCCGAACTCCTCATCCAGTACCTCATAGGCCGGGCATCCGAGCTGTTCGGTGATGTATGCCTTCAACCCTTCGTCGTAGGCCTCCTGTTCAAGGAGAGCCGCTGTGAAAAGCGTGTATTCCACCAGGGCCGTGCGTCTGTCGAAGGGCATGACATAAACAAACGTGGTACCATGGCGCTGGTCGGGCCTGAAGTCCATCAGGGTGGCCTCCTTCGGATCGAATCGATCCTCCGGTAGCCGGATGATCCATCCTTTGAAATGTTGCAACAGGAGATGGTCGCCTGGCAGCGGCTGCAGTTTGCCGAAGAGAATGGAGTTGAAAAGAAAGCCTGAACGATAGGTCTTACCACCTGCTTCCATGATCGCGTGACCTTCGTCCTGACGTATGTCATCTACCTGCTCAAGCAGGATGGTGACGTTCGGGATCTCCCGCAATTGTGAAAGGCAGTATTCGTAATAGTCGATCCCCCGGATCATCTTGTAGGCATAGGGCGCAAGATCCTTTCGCCCGGAATATCCCTCCGCATGGAACCAGGCCTGCTCCCATCGGTGACTCACCAGTGATTCGAATGGTCCCGCTCCCGTCTCCCAGAAACACCAGGTCCGGTCATTCAGTCGCTTGGGATCGCGGTCGACCATCAGCAGGGTCCGGTCACGCAACAAGCCTGCCCGGTGCATATGCACGGCCAGTCCCAACCCCGCACAACCCATGCCTGCGATGATGTAGTCGTATGTCTGCGGATGGTCGATAAGGTATGGCTTGTGGCGGTGGGTTAAGGAAATGGGATGCCCTCATATCATTGGACAGGGCAGATGGAATTGAGACCGGGTCTACTCCGTTTCGGGGGCGTATTCGACCTTCCTGGCGGCCATCAGCTTCTGATCTCGGCGCACTTTTTCCCAATACTTCCGGTGAACATACAGCATCCCGAAACTCTCACCTTGCTCCTTGCTCAGATGTTTGTGATGCATTTTGTGCGCCCAGCGGATGGCCCGCACATAAGTGTTCCGGCTCCGGGAGAACCATTTGAAGCGCTGGTGTATGATCACATCATGTACCAGGAAATAGGCGAAACCATAGGCCATGATCCCAAAGCCAATGGCCTGCATCCACCAGATGCCGTCCTGGCTGCCGAACATAATGAGCAGCATGCTCGGGATCGCGAAGATCACGAAAAAGGCATCGTTCTTCTCGAAGAAACCGGGTTCCACTTGATGATGGTCGCGATGCAGGTACCAGAGGAATCCATGCATCACCCATTTGTGCGTAGCCCAGGTGATGCCCTCCATAGCGAAGAAGGTCAGCAGCAGGACGGCGATGAAATAGATGATGGTCATAATAGGTAAAGTTACAGTGTTATAGGCAATGAGGAATACTGACCGCCGTCATAGGTAACCCGCCAAAGGTTCATTTGTTTTACAACATGTCGATACATGGTAATTCCGGATTCCGACCGTCATTCTACGCTGCCCTGGGCCAGCTACTCTACGCCGTGGCAGACGCTGACGGGGTCGTCACTGCCGAGGAGCGCGACGAACTCCTGGACCTGATCCGCAGCCGGCTGATGCATCGGGAAACCCTGACGGATCCCTATGGTACGAACGATGCCTGGTACTCGCTCTTCGGCTTCGACACGGCGGAAGATGAGATACTGAGTCCGGAGGAGGCGTTCCAGTCCTTCGCCGACTTTTTGGACTCGTATCGCGACCGGATCGATATGGAGACCCGTGAGATCTGCCTGATGCTGTCTGACCGACTGGCTGCATCCTACCGGCATACCAACCGAAAGGAGCGCCAGATGCTGCAACGCATCCGCGAAACCCTGCTGACGCGGGACGATCTGGCCCACCCGCAGGGTGATAGTACCACCACTTCATCATCTTCAGACACCCGCTAAACCACTGTATATGAAAAAGATCCTCATTGCTTTCGACGGAAAACATTTTTCAGAAGGTGCCATGCAGATGGCAGCCTGGATCAACGAGCAGGAGCCTGCCCTGATGACCGGGGTCTTCCTCAGCCCGATCGATTACCGCGAAGTGATCGGCTACACAGGCATGGGCATGGGAACGCCGGTCGTAATGCCTCCCTTTCAGGAAGACGACGCACTCGTCAGCGCCAACATCTCCCGCTTCGAGGAACGATGCCGGAGAGACGGCTTCGAATACCGGGTACACAGAGACACGGAACTCTTCGCATTGCAGGAACTCATCACGGAAACCCGGTTTGCAGATCTGCTGATCGTAAGCAGCGAAATGTTCTACGAAAACATCGACCACCACCAGCCCAACGACTACCTGAAAAAGACACTGCGATCAGCGGAATGTCCGGTCATGCTGGTGCCAGAACAGTTCATCAAACCTTTCAACCTCATTTTTTCCTACGACGGAAAGGCATCATCCGCCTTCGCCATCCGGCAGTTCACCTATCTTTTTCCCACCTGCAGACGAATGGATGCCATGCTTGTATGCGCCTCAGAAGAAAGCGATGAAGAGATCCCGCAACTCACCCTGATCGAAGAGCTGATGGCCCGCCATTACGAATCGGTCAGCATCGAACATCTCGCAGGGGAGAACAGGGAGGGCCTCACCCAATGGATCGGCGAACACCGTGGAAGCCTGGTG
>CANHUK010000380.1 GCA_947463755.1 Chitinophagaceae bacterium | reverse complement strand
GAGGGCAGGATAGGTTGAGGCAGGTATGAAAGGATCGTTCCAGGGATCGAGCACTTTCTCCGTCATGTAGTCGGCCACCTTGATGGTGCCGTCCACCAGAAACTGGTAGCCGTATTCAACGCCGGGTGTCAGTCCCCGTATCCTCAGCCAGTGGCGGCCGTCGGGGGCCTTGGTCATCTGGAAGTCAGATCGCTGTGTCCAGTTATTGAAATCGCCCAGGACATGGACGGAAGACTTTCCGGGTGCAAAGAATACCAGGGTGACGGAGGTATCGCCTGACTCATAGTTGATCCCATTGCGCAGTCCGGTCGGAACGGGCCCTTCGGGAGCAGCTGATGCAACAAAAAAAGATAGGGTATCGCGGCGGACAACGCTTCCTGATGTCGCTTCGGCGATCACGGTCTGGGTTCCGGAGTTACTGATGACCGGCGAAGCTGTCAGGGAAACAGCAGCCGGCTGTGCAGCCACCTGCGTACCATTGAAAAATAACTTCAGGTCAGCGGATTCACTCGACACCGCCCTCAGGGCCACGGTCTCCCCCACTTTCCTAACGGCTGCTTCAGGCTGCCTGTTGAACAAGGGCTGAGAGGCGGGCTGATCGATGCGAACCAGGAGGCCATCGTCATAGACCGGAATATACATATCCGAGCCATCGGCGTTCCGCAGTACCTGGGAGCCTGCCCCGTTTCGCAAAAGTATGGCGATGCGGAGGATCCTTTCACCCGCATTCGTGACGTTAAAAAATGACCTGAGCCCTCCATTGATGGTGAACTTCCATTTGTCGGATCCCAGCGATGTACACTGAGCCTGGGCGTTGGGGCTGGTAAAGGAAGAGAATTTGACGTATTTCCAGTCCGTCGGGGAGGCGCTGAGGGATGTGATCAGGCCGACGTGTACGTATACATCGGAGGGCGTTGCATATGCCTGCAATCCCTTGTTCCCCCGACTCGCATCTGCGGTGATCTCTATGGCAGCGGTACCTGTTCCCCTGATGAAATCGGGTGTCCAGGTCAGCAGTTGCGCCTTCAGAGAAGTCGTCCAGCAGAGCAATGTGATTATGCAGATGACACGCATGGGCATGCTTTGCAATCGTTTACGTGTATATTTTACACATTGCGAATGTCGTGTATTTTTTGCATATTATAAAAAAACCAAGCTGTGAATTTTTAACTTATTGCAAATCAGTGATATAGGAAAACAAAAAACCGGCAGACCACAGGATCTGCCGGTTTTTGCCATCGATCGATGGCAGCATTACGCGTTTCTGAAAATAAGTCGGAAGTTGTGTCTTATCTCCCATCCGATGCCGGCGAGATAATTTCTGACCGGGAATCCGAGTCCGAAATTTGAGGCCTCTCTTTTAAGGAACAGTCTCAGGTCACGGTTCTTATTGATCTTATTGAGATCGTGCACCTGGTCCTTGTCGCCATATCCGTAGTCAGGATGTTCGTGCCGGATGATGACCTGATCGAAATAGGTCTGCCGCCCCAGTCGCTCCCCGACAAGGGTGAATTCCTTATCGCAATAAAGTGATCGGTATCCAGGATGGTACAGATATCCAAAACGGTCATAGTATTTCTTGCCCATGATCGTCAGGGTATTGAGGTCGGAACGATTTCCGTCATTGAACCAAAGTACTCCGTCGGTGTCAGGGTAGTGTGTCCGCATCTTTTCGCGGATGATTTCATCGTAACCCGGAGCAACCGGGATCATATCATCGGAAGCCAGCAGTACGATTTCCCATCCGTTTGACTTGAGATCACGGTTGATGGCGTGGATCTTGCTCATGCTGCGCCCCCAGGACACAAAAAGGTTCGTGTATCCTGCCAGTCGCTTCAGGACATCGGGGGCCATCATCGAGTCATCATCCTGATCGATGGTGATGTGGAACTCCATCCTGTCGATGTCATGTGCGAGTTCGTAGTATTTGTCGAGCGCGTGAAAAAAATTATCTGCGCGCCCTCGTGTGGGAAATTTGACAAGTATTCTCATAACGATATTATGCTCTGCTCAGGTCTCTGCTGTCATGCTTTACCGGTGTGTGCCCGGGCGTCATGACTCCTTCGGGGATCTGCGCATATCCTTTCCCATGGGGATGGCCACCCTGAAGGTTTCTTCGGTTTCTATCGGACTGCAAGGGCCGGATCGATCTTGCCGGATTGGGCAGACAGGGTTCAGGATGTTGGCACCTGTGCCTTGAACCGGCTTGACCTGCGTCCTTCGGCGCTGTCGCGTGCGAACCGCACATCCGCCCTTCCGGTTACGGACGGAAAGGCGGATGTATCGGGTTTCGCGGCTGCAACAGGGCTTAGAATAGGGTATAGATGAACGGTGCGACGGCACTGCTGCCTCCGAACACGATCAGCAATCCCAGCAGGAGCAGCACGATAATGATCGGCGCCAGCCAGAATTTCTTTCGCTCCTTCATGAAAAGCCACAGGTCATTCAAAAAATCCATAAAGCATACATTAGGGTTAAACAAAAAAGTTGCTCGGTATGATTTTCGCATGCGGGGCAGCGATTAAAATTAAACGCATCCGGGCATACGCAAATACGGGTTAGGATTTATGTAACGTTGATTGCGCATCATTTATTGGAAGCTGTACCATGAAAAGGGTTGGATGGTCATACACGAACTTACAACGCAGGGTATATGCTTAAATTGCAGACATGTATCCAAATGGAATGATACCGGAGATGTTCGTACGATATGGAGCGCTGGCCGATATTCCGCAGATCGTACGACTGCTGAACGGAGCCTATCGCGGTGAATCGTCCCGATCGGGATGGACAACGGAGGCGGACCTCATTGGTGGGGATGTCCGAACGGACGAGCAGGATGTACGAACAGTCATGGGAAAATCAGGCAGTGTCTTCCTTGTGCTGACCGATGAACGGAACGGGATCGCCGGATGCGTCAATCTGCGACTGGAGGAGGATTCAGTTTATCTGGGCATGTTTGCCGTGTCGCCGGTCCTTCAGGGCAGGGGACTGGGCCGGAAACTGATGGATGCAGCCGAAGTCTGGACGGCTGAACACCGGCGGAGCCGGCTGAAGATGTGGGTGATATCGTTGAGAGCGGAACTGATCGCATGGTACCGCAGGCTGGGTTTCCAGGATACGGGCCAGCGGATAGCGTTCAGGGAAGACGGGCTTTCCGGCCAGCATCTTCGACCGCTTGAGTTCATGGTCCTTGAAAAAGAGATCGCCG
>CANHUK010000379.1 GCA_947463755.1 Chitinophagaceae bacterium | reverse complement strand
TAGAGCAGCAGTCGGTTTTCCTGGCAGGCATACAGGAGTTCGCCGATGCTTTCGATCCCCATTTCCTTCCAGATCGTTGATATCTTCTTGGGCCCGAGCCCTTTCACTTGTAGCATGGCCACAACGCCGGGCGGTGTCTTTTGGATGAGTTCGTCCAGCACCTTCATCCGGCCGGTGTCGAGGATCTCGGCGATCTTTCTCGCCGTGGAGTCTCCGATGCCCTTTAACTGTGCCATCTCACCGCGGTCTGTCTCCGTCAACTGTACCGGCAGCTGCTCTATGTTATAGGCGGCCGTCGCATACGACTTGGCCCGGAAACCATTGTCTCCGTGGATGTCCATGAGTTTGGACAACAAGGTGAATTGATCGGCGATGGCGTAATTGTCCATGTACATTTTATTGATCTTACCACAAGCCCCGTAGGGAATTTCTGTCCTAAAAGTACGGCCGCAGATCCTGAAATCAGCGTCATCGGTCGTTGCCCGGCCATGGAAAAATCTCCGGGATCATCCCTGATATGGCATGGCGGGCATTTGCTCTCGCCGGTGGCTTCACCGGCATGCGCATCAGGGATCTCAGTCAGCACGATCCGTGCGCGAAGCATCTCCCTCCGTGCTGCGTATCCTTCGGATGTTGAGGAAGTCCACGCCTGCATTTCGGGCAAATTGTTCATCTACTTCGCTGTCGCCGATGTAGATCATTGGATCTCGGGATATCGATGACCTGAGTTTGAAGAAGGCATCGGGGGATGGCTTGGACCCATGTTCCGCCGCATAGATGATCATTTCCGGCCGGTGCAGATCCATCCATTTGATCTGATCCGTCTTGTTGCGCTGCTGATCCGGGTTTCCGTTGGTGATGATCGAATAGGAAAGCTGTTGTTTTTGAAGTATCTCCAGGATCTGTCGGGCATCCGGGGTAAGGTCCAGTCCTCCGTCGACGTTCACGGTTCTGAGCATGGAGAGCATCTCCTTGATGTTCAGGCCTGTCATTGGATATGCCCGGAGAAATTCATCAAAAAGGCCATGGCGTGCCCCGCGGTCAAATCCTCCGGCGAGGAACGCATACATGTCAGAAACGAGGGCCGGGGGGGCTTTGGATGCTTCTGCGATCCTGCGATAGGCGCTGAAGAGATAGGTTCGTTCAAGGATGAGTGTGTCATCCAGATCGAAAACGAAGTATCTGTATGTCTTCGTCAGTTCATGAATCGATGTCATAGTAGCGTTCGGTGTAGTATCTGACGAACCCGACATCCCATTTGATCCTGATGTCCTCCGCCCTGAAGCTTCCGAGCGCATTCTTCACGGCAAGAACCGGCAGGTTGACACCGGTTCCCAATGCCGCCACCGAAGTGCCCTGTATCCGGGGATTGATCTCCAGGATCCTGAACCGGCCCTCATGGTCCGCCTTGACCTGAAGTCCGATCGGACCATCCAGTGTCATGGTCGATATCACCTGTCTGGAATATTCAATGATGTCTTGGTGTTGCACGAATTCGCCCCGGACCGAGATGCCGCCGATCATTCGGGTGCGGCGGCGCGGAATGATCAGCCTGGACTCTCCCTTCGATACGATCGTGTCGATCGTGAACTCTTCGCCCGGGAGGTATTCCGTGATGAGGAGTTCCGGGATCTCCCTGCCCTGCAACATCCCGTTCAGACTGTCCAGCGATGCATAAAGTGAACCTGGCTTTTCGTTGAAGAGCAGATCGAAGTCGTTCCGGCTTTCTGAAATGATCCGTACGCCCCGGGATCCGTTTGACACGCTCGGTTTCATGACCACGTTTCGAGCGGGATAGCCCAGTGCGCGGCATGCATCCGTCAATTCCGTCGCATGTCTGACCACGTGGAATTCAGGGATCGGCACCTGATGATCCCGGAGGTGCTCCAGCAGTTTTCGTTTGTTGTTGGAAATGTCCAGGTAGGCCTGTTCGGAAACGATCACCTCCGTGCCGGCCGATCTGAACTCAGCGAGGTGACGGGCGTATTTGAACAATTCCATCGTCACCAACGGAAACAGCACCCTGATCTTTTCCCTACGGCACAGGTCGAGCATAAAGGGGATGTAATCCTCATCCGTAGCCTTGGGCAGCCGGTGGAAGGGATGCCCAAGGAATCTGCCGGCAGCCAGTGGGTCTGTATCTCCGGTGATGATGTGATATGTTGGTTCAAGGGCGAGCGCCTTGATGATGCCCGGGCCGCCGGGCGCACCGGCTCCGGTAACGAATACATTGATCATGGCAGCACCCATCTGATGATTTCAAATACTTCTGCATAGCGGGTGTTGACCTGGACTCCGCGGGTACGGGCGAGGGCGCGAATGAACTCTTCATTTGCATAAGAACGATGTGCCTGCGACTGATACTTGCTCAGGGCCTCTATCTTCTTCTGCAGATGTCCCTCTTCTAGGAATACGAATGTGCTGGTGGTGAAATTCAGATTGTTCCACGGAAGTTCGTACGAGAGGATCGAGTTGAACTTGAAGGCCCGCAGTGCCTCATTGGTAATGGTGGAATGATCCTGGTGTATATCATGGATCGACGGCGTCATGATGAGGTCCGGGTTGATGTCCCGTTTCAACATGATCAGATCATCCAGGATAGATTGCCGGTGATAGTTGAATGTGCGCACATTGTATTTGAACAGGATCAGATTTTCGGGTCTGATGCCGAGCGCCTCTGTCGCCTGGCGCACTTCCGTGATCAGGATATCCTTAGGGAACTGAGGCAGAACGGACTGTTCGCAGGCCGAAAATGCGCAATAAAAAACTTCGTAGCCATCTTGTACGAGCCTGGCTATGGTACCGCCGCATCCGAACTCTCCGTCATCGGTATGTGGTGCCAGGATCAGGATCTTCTTGAAAGAGTTCAGCATAATTTGCTTGATGAAATGGTAGCGCGGTCCTCATCTGCCTGTTTCAGGCACCCACATGCTTCACAAAGTTAGATGAACTGTTCAAATATTGAAAGTGGTTCTTGAAGGCCGCGGATGCTGAATTCATGGATTTCGTCTTCATTTGCGGTCCGGAGATCCATACAACGGATGATCAACGGGAAGCAACTCCGGTAGCATCTGATGGCAAAAAAAAGTCCCGCCGGAGCGGGACTCATATGACAGGTCGGGGTCATCAGGCTTTCTTGGCGGCTTTCTTGGTGGCGGCGGCCTTTTTCGGCGCAGCGGCTTTCACCGGAGCAGCAGCCTTTGCGGGAGCAGC
>CANHUK010000378.1 GCA_947463755.1 Chitinophagaceae bacterium | reverse complement strand
TGCGCCTTCCCCTCATTTTGATCATCTCCTACCTGTTCCTTTGCCAGGCAAGGGCGCAGCAGCCTTTGAGTGCCCAGACGGGCGTGCTGAGCGGTAACATCATGCGGCAGGGGACCAACGATGCAGTTCCGGGTGCCAGTATACAGATCGGCAGACATGATGATCAGAACATCCGTCGTTCCGGCCAGTCCGACGAAAAGGGGGATTTCAGGTTCTCCGACCTGCCTTTTGGCTGGTATTCGATCCGCATCACGGCCATTGGGTCTTCCCCTCTGCAGATCGACAGTATTCACATCCGGGCCGATCGACCGGAGATGATCCTTGCGGACCTGATCATGCCCATCGCGGCTTCCGGCCTTGAAACCATCGTCATCCATGCCGAAAAACCGATGATCGAACAAAAGGAGGGCAACCTCATTTTCAATGCGGCGGAATCCCCCTTGAGCACGGGATCCAACGCCTCCGAACTGCTGCGGAACATCCCGCTCGTTTCGAACGACCCCGATGGCCGGATAACGGTCCGTGGCCGCGAACCCCGCATACTGGTGGATGACAAGCCTGTGGCGATGAATGCCCAGCAGATGCAGGACTTTCTGGAATCCATGCCCGGCGGTATGATCGAGCGGATAGAGGTCATGACCAACCCTCCGGCACAATATGCCAACGAGCCCGGCGGGGTCATAAATATCGTCACCCGCAAGGGGAAGACCGGCATCAGCGGACGATTTTCGCTCACTTACGGCAGCAGGGGAGAGGCAGGGGCCAGCGCCAGCTTCAACCTTCGGAAGAAAGGATTGTCCATCCAGTTCAACACCGGAACGACGCATGGTAATTATCTTGGAGAAGGCGGATCCGTTCGGGAGAACCGGTTTCGCGACAGCACCAATCAACTCATTACGGAAAGTCGTTTCAACAATCGTTTCATGCGGCCTGTGGCGCGGCTGAACATCGACCAGGACATCGATCCCAGAAACACGCTGGGTATCACCATCGAGGGGAACATCAACGACTTCGATGACATCCGGACGATCGACTACACCAATGTCAATCGTTTAGGAAAGGAATACCGCCGAAGCGTTCGGTCCATCAGCTCCACCGGTATCAATCTCAATCCCACCATTAACCTGTCATACTTGTACAAAGGCAAGGCGAAAGGGGAGACCCTGCGCTTCACCTTCGGCGGAGGCGTGTCAAATACAGACGGTGTCAAGGATTTCAGGCAGACCTTCACGGACGGAGAATACCAGTCCCTTGGCCGGGATTCTGCACAAGAGCAGGGGGAGGTCACCTATAACCGGAATGTGCAGATCAGGGTATCCTACGATAAACCGATCATTCCCTCAAAGACGACGTTGTCCACCGCAGCGGCCTTCACACGCAATCTCAGCGATGTAGACCTGGATACATGGGATAAGGAGCCTGATGGTAGCAACCGGCGACTGATCGATTTTATGAGCAATGAATTCATTTTCCGGCAGGATGTGGCATCCGGCACCCTCGGTCTGCGTCAACGGCTGGGAGAGCGTTTCTGGCTGTCCGGCGGTATGACGGTGGAGAAGACGGACATCCTCTTCGATCTGATCCGCGACAAGAACAGGGTCTCAAGCGGCTACGAGAACTGGCAACCCTACGCCAACCTCAACAAAAATTGGGACGGGAAGACCTCCTTAAGTTTTGTCTATCGCCGGACCATGCGCAGGCCGGGCATCCGGGAACTTAATCCCACGATCGATTACAGCGATCCTTATAACTTACGTTTCGGCAATCCGGATCTGCGCCCTTCACCCTCCCATAACCTTGACCTGGTTTTCGGTCGCACGCTTACAAAATTCCAAATGAATGCCGGGCTGGGATATAACCGGGTAGAGGATATCTTCGCGACCGTTCGTATGCTGAAAGAGGATGGTCGCACGAACATCACCTGGCAGAACATCAGCGGACGGGAGGAATGGGAGGCGAATACATGGCTGAACCTTAATCTCTCCAAAGGTTTTCGCATGAACGCCAATGCGTCCTACACGATCAACCTCTACAGCAAATACGACCGCGAGGTGCTCCGCTACCGGAATGGCGCCTCGATCAACGGCCGCATTAATCTGATCTATGCTCCGATCCCGGAATGGAACGTAACCTCTACGGTGCAGATCAATCGTTACGCAAATCCTCAGGGTACGGTTAGAAGTACGGTCAGTACCATCTTTGGTGGCCAGTATCGTTTTTGGAAGCGCAAGCTATCTGCGACAGCGCAGGTGGTCGATCCATTTATCCAGCAGACCTATGTGACCGTTACGGAAGGCGTGAACTTCCGCACGGAAAGCAGGAACCTCACGCGTACACGAAACTATCGGCTCACGCTGAGTTATCACTTTTCCAATACCCCTGTCTCCTCATCTAAATCAAAGGGTGGACAACGTCGATCCGAAAAGCCGTCTGCCGGGAAGAAACCGGCCAGATGATCACAGGCTGTCATGTGTCCATCCGCAGGGGGAAAAGTGCGTCAGACCGTGGACTTCAATCTCTTGGCCAGCCAGCTGTCCTTGACCGGCACGATCCAGTTACTTTCGAGTGCTGATTTTGTCAGTACCACATTGTTGAAGAAAAGCGTATCCGGCGTGATGATCCCATGCGCGATGGCATAATCGAACTGACTCAAAGGGATCGGCTCAATTCTTTCATTTCTGATAAAGGCCAGCTGTTGCCGGTCGAACAGCGACACACCGAACATTGATTCGATCTGTTTCACCATCCTTACTGAGCTGTCTGTGCTGCATCCGCTGACACCGGTGATGGTTTCATCCGCCATTAGTATGATGAAACGTCCGAAGAACAGGGTCGCGAACCCCTTGACCGGGTCTCCATGCGCTTTCCACTGACCAACGAAGGATTCGAGCAGGGATTCTATCTGCAGGGCCTCCTGCAGGGTGAACAGGCGGGATGACTGATAAACCCAAACGCGCGCGTCGGGGGCGAAATCTTCCGGAAGCAGATGCTTGTATTCAAGATTCATGTTACAAAGTTAAGTACCCTGACGGGATGGAAACATGACAGGCATTTCAGTCGATTACATCGAGCGAGCGATGAGCTCCGCGATGTCCAGGACTTCCATATCAGATTCCCGTTCCTTTACTTTCAGCCCATCCGTTAACATGGTATTGCAGAAGGGGCAGGCTGCGGCGATGATCTGCGCCCCGGTAGCGATCGCCTCGCCGGTCCT
>CANHUK010000377.1 GCA_947463755.1 Chitinophagaceae bacterium | reverse complement strand
GATGACGGATCGTCAGCTCGAGGAGATGGATGTAGAAAAGGTTTTGGCCGGTCTTGGGCTTAACATCACGCGGGTGGCGGATGCCCTGGGTAAGCCGCTGTCCTACACGGTGAATCAGACGATGATGCGGATCGATCTTCCCGTGCCATTGAAGCCGGGTCAGAAATTCGTCTTCAACATCGACTGGAATTACAAGATCAATAATAAGTCGGAAGTTCGTGGCCGGGGTGGATACGAGACTTTCCCGGAGGATGGCAATAACCTGTATTCGATCACCCAGTGGTTCCCGCGGATGGCTGTTTACAGTGATTTCCAGGGCTGGCAGCATTTGCAGTTCACCGGTGGGGCAGAGTTCGCGCTGACTTTTGGTAACTACAAGGTTGCGATCACTGTGCCATCAGACCATATCGTAGCCGCTACCGGAGAGTTGCGCAACGGGAAGTTGGTACTGACCGCGGATCAGCAGCAACGCTGGACGGTGGCTCAGACTTCGAAGGAACCTGTGGAGATCGTCACCCTGGCCGAGGCCACAGCGGCATTGAAATCAAAAAGCGATGCAAAGAAAACATGGTTGTTCGAGGCAGAGAACGTGCGTGATTTCGCCTTTAACAGTTCCCGGCGTTTCGTGTGGGATGCCATGCCTGTCTACATAGACGGCCGCAAGGTGATGTGTATGAGCTTCTACGGAAAGGAAGCCTATCCCATCTACCGTAAATATTCTACCAAGGCCACGGCCCACACCCTGAAGATTTACAGCAAATACACCATTCCGTATCCTTACCCTGTCGCTCAGTCGGTGGAAGCAGCCAATGGCATGGAATATCCCATGTTGTCGATGAACTACGGACGGGCGGAAAAGGACGGCACCTACAGTGAGGCGATCAAATACGGCGCCATCGGGGTGATCATCCACGAAGTGGGCCACAACTTTTTCCCGATGATCATCAACAGTGATGAGCGTCAGTGGTGGTGGATGGACGAGGGCTTGAACACATTCGTACAGTTCCTGACCGAGCAGGAGTTCGATCTCAACTATCCTTCGCGCCGCGGTCCCGCGCATCTGATCACAGATTACATGCGTCTTCCGAAGGACCAACTGGAGCCGATCATGACCAAGGGGGACGCTGTGGCGAATGTTGGCGCCAATGCCTATGCGAAAGCGGCCACGGGCCTGAACATCCTGCGGGAGACCTTGATGGGGCGTGATCTTTTTGATTTCTCTTTCCGGGAATATGCCCGTCGCTGGGCTTTCAAACATCCCACGCCGGCAGATCTGTTCCGGACGATGGAGGATGCGAGTGCCGTTGATCTTGACTGGTTTTGGCGCGGTTGGTATTTCGGTACCGACCCCGTGGATATATCCATCGATAGCGTGAAGTGGTTCCGTATGGATGACAAGCGCAATGCTGCAGCATTCTCCCAGCCTGAATTCGAGGCCATCCACAAACAACGGAACAAGGCTGATAAGTCCATGACGTACTATGTGGATACAGATACCACCCTGCGTGATTTCTACTGGCAGTATCCGGGCGCTGATGCCAAAATGTATGCAGACATGCAGGCGAAGATGTCCGAGGCTCAGAAGGATGTGCAAAATGCATCCAAGTGGGCCGACAAGCATCTGTATGAGCTTACATTCTCGAATAAGGGCGGCATGGTCATGCCGGTCATTGTGGAATGGACCTTTAAGGATGGCAGCAAGCAAGTGGATCGTTTGCCGGTAACGATCTGGCGCTCCAACGAGCGTCAGTTCAGTAAGGTATTCGTGAAGGACAAGGAGGTTGTTTCCCTTCGTCTGGATCCCATGAAAGAAACGGCAGACATCAATGAATCGAACGGGATGTGGCCGGTGCGAGAGATGCCAAGCCGCTTCCAGCTCTACAAGGGCGGACAGGCGATGAGTCGTGGTGCCGGTGGTGGTGGAAACGCCATGCAGCGCGCCAATGCGGGTCAGTAAGCATTGAAAAGTAATAATAAAAAAGGGCGTCGTGTTTACGACGCCCTTTTTCGTGGGAAGTACCTGGTCGCGGTCAGTTCCTGGGTGTCTTCGCTCCTGTCTTCGGAAGGTCGCGGTTGATCTCTTCCATGTCGACCGGCTGCGAAAAATCTCCAAGCAGCCATTTCGCATAGTAGTCTGCCATCAGCCAGAAGAAGTATTCTGTCATGTCTCCGAAAGCGTGCCGCTGCCCCGGCAGCAGCATGAAATCGAACCGCTTGTTGGCCTTGATCAGGGCGTTGGCCATGCGGATGGTGTTGCCGGGGTGGACATTATTGTCGACATCTCCGGTAACGAGCAGCAGCCTGCCTTTCAGATTGGCGGCCAGTTCGGAGTTGCGCTCGATCTGGTAGACGAAGGATGTGTCTCCCTTGTCATTCACCTGTTCGCGGACACCATGGTGCTTTTCGCTCCACCAGCGGTTGTAGATGTTGTTCTCGTGATTGCCGGCAGAGGAAACGGCAACTTTGAAGAAGTCCGGGTACGCCAGCATTGCAGCGGTGGACATGAAGCCTCCACCCGAGTGTCCATGGATGCCTACGCGTTGTATGTCGATGTAATGATACCTGTCTGCCAGCTGTTCCAGTACGGCCTTTTTATCGGCCAGGCCGTAGTCGCGCAGGTTGCCATAGCCGTAATTGTGGTACCATTTTGACCGCGAGGGGTGCCCTCCGCGGTTGCCCATGGTCACCACGATGAATCCCAGTTGGGCGAGGCGGTCGATCCGGTCCATACCGCGGGCGAAGGCCTTGTTGACCGCTTCGGTTTGTGGTCCGGGATAGACATAAGCGATCACCGGGTATTTTTTGGTGGAATCAAAATCAAAGGGCTTGTAGATGACGCCGTAAAGGTCGGTCACCCCGTCATCCGCTTTGGCGGTGAATGTTTCGGGGAAGCGGTATCCTGCCTGGAAGAGGCTGTTCATATCCGTCTGTTCGAGGTCCATCAACTTCCTACCCGTTGTGGCTTCGAAGAGTGCAGATATGGGTGCGCTGTTCACCCGAGAATGGGTATTCACAAAGAACTTGTTGCCGTCATCGAGGGATACGGTGTGGTCTGCATTCCCGGAATTCAGCAGTCGGAGGTTCGATCCATCGAGTCCGACGCGATATAGATGCAGGTAGTAAGGGTCTTCATTGGTCTCCCGTCCATTGCCGGTGAAAAACAAAGTGCGGGTCTTTTCGTCGATGCCTTCGATGTCTTCGGCATGCCAGGGCCCCTG
>CANHUK010000376.1 GCA_947463755.1 Chitinophagaceae bacterium | reverse complement strand
TTTGCCATGCCCATCAGATTGGTCATCAGCCAGGGAAGTGCCGATGCGATGCTGCCGCCAAGGCCGATCATCAGGCTCTGCATGATGAAGCCCCTGTTCACCTGAGATTCCGGAAGCTTGTCCGTTACAAAGGCGCGGAATGGCTCCATGGCCACATTTCCGAATACATCCAGGACCCAGAGCAATCCAGCCGCCATCCACAACTCACTGCTGGAAGGCATGAACAACAACGCAATTGAACTGACGATCGCCCCGATCAAAAAGTAAGGTCTGCGTCTGCCCCAGCGTGGATGCCATGTGCGGTCGCTCATATATCCGATGACAGGCTGAACCAATAGTCCTGTCAGCGGTGCTGCCAGAAAAAGCAGGGGCACCTCATCGGGATTCGCACCCAGGTTTTCATAAATGCGACCCATATTGGCACGCTGCAGGTCCCATCCAAACTGGATGCCGAAAAAACCCACACTCATGTTAATGATCTGCTGTAGACTCAGACGGGGTTTTTCAGATTCAGCCCCCACCTGATCCCTATTGATTTCCTGGCTCATGGCAACCGTTTTGGCACTATGTTAATTATACACGTTACTGACAGAAAAGACTTCAGATAACCAATATAAGATATTGGCTATCTGAAGATTATGTTCAGATCACGAATCCGTCCGGAAGGATCGCGCCTTTCTTTACAACGATGATGCCGTCCTTCACCGCATAGAGCGAATGGTCGGCATTGGGCAGATGATGTCCTCCATTGATGCGCACATCGTTGCCGATGCGGCAGTTCTTGTCGATGATCGCATTTCGGATGTAGCAGCGTTCGCCGATCCCCAGTTTCGGGATACCCTTCCTGACGGCATTGTTCATATCGTCGAGGGTTTCGTAGAAGTCGGTACCCATGATATAGGAACTGACGATGGTGGTTCCGGTTCCGATGCGGGTGCGGATACCGATGACGGAGTGTTCCACCCGGGAGGCATTGATGATGCAGCCTTCCGCAATGATGGTCTTTTCAAGCGTAGTTCCACTGATCTTGGCGGGTGGCAGCATCCGTGGACGGGTGTAAACCGCGTTGTCGTTATCAAACAGATTGAAAGGCGGAATATCCTGCGTGAGGGCGAGGTTGGCTTCAAAGAAGGAATAAATATTTCCGATATCCGTCCAATAGCCATCGTATTGGTAGCTAAGCACCTTGTAGCGCTCGATGGAATACGGGATGATCTCCTTTCCGAAATCGGTCGCATCCTTGCGGACATCCTGCAGCAGGTCGAACAGCACACGCCGGCTAAAGATATAGATGCCCATGCTGGCCAGGTAGATCCTGCCCTGTGCCTGCATTTCTTCCCCAGTATCACTGACCCAGTCTCCCAGGGTTTGCTTGGCGGGCTTCTCAACAAAGGACGTGATGATATCTCCATCACTCTTCTTCATGATCCCGAATTCCGGGGCTTCGCGGTCGCCCACCGGGATGGTGGCGATCGAAATATCTGCCCCTTCCTTTATATGGCGGGCGACCATCTGCTCGAAATCCATTTGATAGAGCTGGTCGCCGGAGAGGATGAGCACGTAATCGAAACTTTGCTGCTGGACATGGCGAAGCGACTGCCGGACGGCGTCTGCCGTTCCCTGGAACCAGGTCGGGTTGTCGGGGGTCTGTTCCGCGGCGATGATGTCCACAAAGGCGGAGCTGAAGGCGCTGAAATGGTAGGTATTCTTGATGTGTTTGTTCAGGGAGGCTGAATTGAACTGGGTAAGCACATAGATCCTGCCGATGTCGGAATTCAGGCAGTTGGAGATGGGTATGTCCACCAGGCGATACTTGCCGGCTATGGGAACAGCGGGCTTGCTGCGGGTGGACGTCAGCGGGGAAAGTCTGGATCCGGCGCCTCCGCCCAGGATGATGGCCACAATATCCTTCTTCATGTTCTTCGATTTGTTCCTTTATTTGAGTGTCTTGTACAGGTCTGCATATGACTGGGCGCTGCGGTGCCAGCTGAAATCGAGCTTCATCATGCGTTGACGAACGCGGTGCAGCTCGGCCGGATGTTCATACAATCCAAGTGAGCGATAGATGCCATGGGTAATATCCCCCACCGAGGCGTGCCGGTGTGTGATGCCATATCCTTTTTCGTCGCCAATATCCACGACCGTATCCTTTAATCCGCCCGTGAGGCGAACAACCGGAACGGTTCCGTAACGCATGGCATAAAGTTGGTTGAGTCCGCAGGGTTCAACCCGTGACGGCATGAGCAGGAAATCAGCTCCTGCGTACATCCGGTGCGCAAGGTTTTCGTGATAACCAAGATAGAGCCCGTAGTCTCCCTGGCTTATGCCAAGCAGGGCGTTCAACTTTGACTCCACCTCCCGTTCGCCACTGCCGAGCACCAGAAAATTCATTCGTCTCCCGATATGCGCGAAGCTATCAGCGATCACGTCGGGCAGCAGGTCCGCAGCCTTCTCGCCTACCAGGCGCCCGATGAAAACGAATAGTGGTTTTTCCGGGTCCAGATGGAATACTTCACAGAGGGCACGCTTAGCGGCTTGTTTGCCTGAGGCCACGTCTCGGGTTCGGTAATGACGATCGAGGGCCGGATCACTGGCCGGATCCCAAACCTGCGAGTCGATCCCATTGAGGATGCCGGAGCATTTACCCTTTTCGTACTCGAAGAGTGGTTCCAACCCGTTGGAAGATGCCCGCATTTCCTGCAGGTAAGAATGGCTGACGGTGGTCACGCGCCATGCGCAACGAATGGCGGACGCCAGGGGATTGATGCGCCCATCCCATTCCAGGAGTCCACGTTTCCAGCTGTCCCAGGATGGGATGAGCACGCTCTTATCCCAGTGCATGGCGCCCTGGTATTGCGCATTATGGATGGTCAGCACCACAGGTACTGAGGCCAGATTTCGGTATGCCAGGCAGTGCTGCATCATGAACGGGATGAGTCCGGCATGATGGTCGTGGACGTGGACGATATCCGGTCGATGCTGCCAGCTCGACAGCCAATCGATCACGGCGATCTGAAAAGCGATGAATCGTTCGTCGTCATCTTCATAGCCATAAACACGTTCCCGGTCGAGGAGACCATGCACATCAACGAGGTACAGATCAAAACCGAGCCGGTTGGTCGCTTCCTGTATGATCGTGTATTCGAACCAGGCCGATCCGAGGGCAGCCCCGCCCTTGTGGACGACAGTCCACTGGTTTTCGTAGAGGAAACGTGTCCTG
>CANHUK010000375.1 GCA_947463755.1 Chitinophagaceae bacterium | reverse complement strand
TCAATTTATCAATGAATAACAGGCCTTCGCGGCTTCCAAACTTCGCGGTTAACATGAAAAAGCTCATAACGATCTTGTTGCTGACCATTTCCATACATGCCTTCTCCCAGGATGATCCCGCAGACGGGGACGGCACAGTCCCTGTCGACGGGGGGCTCTCGCTGCTGCTGGCGGCGGGAGCCGCCTATGCGGGGCGGAGGCTTTACCGCGAGGGAACGAAGTAAAAGGCAGCTACCCCACCCGTTTATACCGCTCCACGAACTCGCCCGGCGTGCAGCCTTCCAGTTCCGTGAAGATCCGGTAGAAAGTGGAGTGCGCGCTGAACCCGCATTCAAAGCCGATCTGGGCCAGGGTGGTTTCTTCCAAATCGGTGGCGAGTAGCCGTCTTTTGGCTTCCTCGATTCGATGCTTGTTACGCAGTTGGACGAATGTTTGTTTGAGGATGTTTTTAAAGCAATAATACAGGTGGTGCCTCGGCACGCCCAGGGTCACCGCCAGGTATTCGACGGAGAAATCCTTTTGCAGATACGGTTTTTCCCGCTCCAGGAGGTCGATCACCCGTTGCCCGAGGTCCCATAATGGGTCATCCTCTGGCCCTTCCGGGCGGCGGGGGGCTTCTGTAGGAATCTCTGGCGTGGCCGTGCCGGCTGGCGGGGCGGTGGCATCCGGTGTTTCCGGTGAAACTGTCAGAGGGCTGGTAAGAACCGGCACTTCCCGCCGGCGCGGGATGCCATAGAGGATCTCGGGGAAGATCAGCACGATGGACGGCAGGCAGGCCAGCACCACCCCAAAAATATAGATCACATTGTATTGGGAAACGATCCTACTGGCCAGGGACGGGTTCCTGAAAAAGAGGAAGGCACCTGTGAAATAGTAGATCCCGGTCAGCAGCACAAAGACTGACACGGCGATCAGCCATTTATAGATCATTCCGCCCTTTGGGATGGTAGCAAAGGCTTCCTGCACCCGGACCCGTTGGAACCTGGCCAGCATCCAAAGGCAGGCCACTGCATACCCCACCTGTACGGCAGATCGCGAGAGGTTGTTCCATTGATTGTTCATCAGCCAGTTGTAGCGGATGTGGTATGCGGCGTCCGAATTATTGATATCCAGGTATGCCACTTCGAGTTTGTAGGAGAATGGCGTGAGCAGGTAGGGCAGGGTACCTGCGAGGCTGACCCAGAAGGGGATGGTATGCAGGAGGTCCGATCTCCGGAAAGTCATGCGGTCGGTCAACACATTGCGGACATAAAACCATAAGCAGGGGCCGATCATACTCCACAGCGGGGCCGGATTATTGATGAAGATGGCGAGCCAAAAAGGGTGGGTGCCGGTCAGGGACAGGTACTGCCGGATCTGGAGGGTCGCGATCAGGATCATCAGCAGCGAAAGGAACAGGGCATTCCGGTTGACCTTCCAGTTGAAAGCCAGGACGACCAGGGCCAGGATCATGCTCAGCAGGGACAGGAATAGGGCCATATAAAAGGAGAGGTCTTCAGTATTTAAAAAGGGTATCCGGGTGGCAGGTTACCGATCCGCACCGGCCATTTCCACATGCACTCTTGCACCCGTCCATATGCTTCCACAGCCCGGGATCCACCCATGTAAACGCAGGATCAGGGAGGTTATCAGGGCGAAATAACACTTTTTTATCTCAATTCCGGAAAATGAGATATCTCAATTTGTGAAAGTGGTTTTTGAGATAAGGTTCGGGTTCATATTCGCATGATCACATCCGGATTGGATCAGGGACGTAGCAAAAAAGTGGTCCTTGAGCCATGTGGAGATCCTCACGGCCTGTTTTAGAATGCTTTAAACTTTTCAATGGGAACGCATGAAAATTTTTATGTGCAAGAACCTAAGGTTTGATGGCTGCAGCAGATGGCTGATGATCATGTTGATGGCATGCTACTCGCAGGCAGGATCTGCGCAGAACCTGTCTGTTACGGCGACTTTGGGAACGGCTTCCGGTTCATTCACCACCCTGAAGGGAGCTTTTGACGCCGTCAATGCCGGAACGCACCAAGGTGTCATTGCGATCAAGATCGATGCCAGCACCACGGAAGCGACGTCGGCCGTGCTCAACGCGCGTGGAAGCGGTTCGGCGAGTTACACCGGCATCACCATCTATCCCACCACGACGGGACTGAGCATCACAGGCAATCTGGCGGCGCCCCTGATCAATCTGAACGGGGCCGACAACGTGATCATCGACGGACGGGTGAATGAAATGGGAAGTACCAAAAGTTTGACGATCTCCAACACAAGCGCAGCCAACACCGCAGGTACCTCTTCTGATCGGGTGTACATGGCAGGTTCTGCGACATCCATCACTTCTGCCGGTCGGGCGGTGAGCGTTACCGGAACAGCAGGCGGTGCAGACTCGCAGTCGGAATATAATCTTAATGCTGAAAGCATACCAGCATGCACCAATGGCAATGAAACAGTAAGCGGCATTGGTGGTCCCGGAAAAGGAACCGGAGCAGATCATTATGGTGTAGCCATTTCAGGGTACACCTTGATACGCTGCATTTGCCAGTCCCTGCAAGCCTCTTTTTTACGATGCGCGATGGTCAGATCAAATCATATTTAAAAGCCTTATCTGATGCCTTCAAATTTAACACGTTCCTCCATGAATCCGACATCCCGGACTTTCCGTTCTCTTCGAAGCAGCCTTTTCGTATTGCTGCTCTTCCTATTGGGGCTACATCCAAATGCTCAGCCGGGGGCCATAGATGTGACCTTTAATCCGACAGACCCGGGCTTTGGTTTTGGCGATGGCGCAAATGACCTAGTCTATTCCTTCGCGGTTCAGTCCGACGGCAAGATCCTGATCGGTGGGAGTTTCACGACATACAATGGGACCACGGTCGGCCGCATCGCCCGGTTGAACGCCGACGGCACGCTGGACGGCACGTTCAATGCTTCTGGAACCGGAGCGGGGAACACGGTCAATTCCATCACGGTCCTGTCCGACGACAAGATCCTGATCGGTGGTGCTTTCACGAGCTACAACGGTACGACCAGGAACCGAATCGCCCGCTTGAATGCCGACGGCTCGCTGGACAATTCATTCGATCCGGGAACCGGCGCATCTGCTCTAGTCAGATCCGTCGCGGTTCAGTCCGACGGCAAGATCCTGATCGGTGGTAATTTCACGAGCTACTACGGTACGGGTAGGAACCGCATCGCCCGCTTGAACGCCGACGGCACGCTGGACACATCATT